>JAUVVS010000222.1 GCA_030604545.1 Deltaproteobacteria bacterium
GTGGGAGGCAATGTTTCCCCGGGATCGGTACAGTGGGATCCTAAAAATTTGAGATTACTTTTTACAATTCAAGACGAAAAAGCCGTTATTAACGTCGATTACAAAGGTGTTGTCCCCGATTCTTTCAAACCGGGAAGAGAAATTATCATCGAGGGAACCTATACGGGTGATGGAAAGTTCAAAGCAACCACCATCATGCCCAAATGTGCCTCCAAGTACGTATAAAACCCCAATTGAGTTAGACTCAATTGGGCGGTTGCGAGTTGTGTGTTTTTATGGGTTAAAATTTTTGAAAATAAGGGAGAAGGCCACCGGTATATGGTTGAATTGCAAAAACAAGAATATATTATTGAAGCCAGGGGGCTGGTAAAAAAATTCGGTTTTAAAACCGCTTTGCGGAAAGTGGACCTTTTTTTGAAAAAAGGTGATTGCCTGGCGCTTTTCGGCCCCAACGGTGCAGGGAAAACGACATTAATTCAAACTCTGTGCTCCCTGATGCGGCCTACTTCGGGCGAGGTTGTCATTGCAGGGTTTGACACCCGCTATGATAGAGAGGCTTTGCATAAAATAATAGGAGTAATTGCACACGATACATTTCTCTACAACAACCTGACGGCCTCTGAAAACTTGAATTTTTATGGGAGGATGTATCATGTCACGCGACTGAATGAGAAGATTAAAGAACTTATAAATTTGGTCGGATTGAACGCATATATAAACGATCAAGTTCAAACCTTTTCCCGGGGGATGCAACAACGCCTTTCGGTGGCACGGGCAATCATCCATGATCCCGCGATACTATTTTTGGACGAGCCTTATACCGGGCTGGACCAGCAGGGCATAGAAGATCTGAAACAGCTTCTCATGAAATTTCGAAATCAGGGGAAAACCATCATCTTGACCTCTCATAATTTATCCAGAGGGCTTGAACTGTGTAATCAAGCGGCGATTTTAAACGCTGGAGTTCTGATTTACCAGGAGGATATAGCAAATATAAAGAAAGATGATTTTAAACAGCTTTACCTTAAACTTACAGGAGAAAAAACATGGCCCGTTCAGGCGCCTTTGCGAGCTTCATCCAAAAACAGCAGGCGATCTTGTGGAAAGATTTCTTATCCGAACTAAGATCCAAAGAATTGGTTCTTTCCATGTGTCTTTTTTCATTCCTGGTCCTTATTATATTTAGCTTTGCATTCGGCACAGGATTGAAGAGCTTCAAGGGTATCATCCCGGGAATCCTCTGGGTAGCGTTTATCTTTTCCGGTCTCTTGGGGTTGAGTCGATCCTTTGGTGTGGAAAGAGATAAAGGAACTCTTCCCGGGTTGCTGCTCTGTCCGGTGAGCCCATGGGAAATTTTTCTGGCAAAAATGATCGGGACGCTCATCTTTACTGTCATCATGGAAATATTTACATTATTAGTATTTACCATCCTGTATAATCAAAATTTCCTGCCCTTTCTACTACCCTTGGGGTTAGTTATTTTCTTGGGGACATTAGGTTTTTCTATTATTGGTACAATCTTTTCAGCCATGTCGTCAACTACGAGGACAAGAGACGTGATGCTTTCGATCCTGGTCTTTCCCATTTCCGTTCCGGTGATTATCGCAGCGGTCAAGGCCACCGGACTGATACTGGATGGAACATCTATTCAGACAGTTTTTTCATGGCTCAAGATTCTGGTCGCATTTGATTTTGTTTTTCTTCTGCTTGCCTATTTAACATTCGGTTTTATTATGGAGGAATAATATTGACACCCAAACGAATTATTAAAATCCCCTTCGAAATCATTACCTTTCTTGCGATGCTCGCAGCGCTTTATGCCATATTCCTTTACGCGCCCGTTGAGAAAACAATGGGTCTTGTGCAGAAAATTTTTTATATACATGTACCCGCGGCCTTTTTGGCTTTTTTGGGATTTTTCATCACATTTATAGCCAGTATTCTTTATCTCTACAAAAGGGATCTTAAATGGGACGCGGCAGCATTTTGTTCCGCTGAGATCGGGGTTATATTCTGCACCATTGTTTTGATCACGGGTCCTATTTGGGCCAAACCCATCTGGAATGTGTGGTGGACCTGGGATCCCCGGTTAACCACAACCCTGATCCTCTGGTTCATTTATGTTGCCTATCTTATGTTAAGAGGCGTGGTGAGTGAGCATCAGCGGGCCAACTTTTCGGCTGTCTTTGGAATTATTGGATTTGTCAATGTTCCGATTACCTTCCTCGCCATCAGGTTGTGGAGAAGCATACATCCGGTGTTGATCACCTCGCGGGGCATCAATATCTCAACACCTATGAAACATACTTTGGCATTAACATTTTTGGCCTTTTGTCTGCTTTTTTTCTGTCTGCTTAAAAGCAGAATTAAGCTGGAAAAGATGAGAACGGACACAGAAATGGTCAGCGCTTTGTTTGAAGATAAAATTCACTATCAAACAAACTGAAGGGTATTATTTTAGGCTTATGGAATTAGCTTATTTTCAACGGCCATTTTTACAAAGCGCAAAACTATTACACAGAAAGGATAGGGCAATGGAAAGTACGATTTACCTTTTTGCAGCGTTTAGTTTAACTTGGGGCATTATCTTCATTTACATTTTATACATGTTAAAAAGACAGAAATCACTTGAAAATCGTATCGATAAATTAAGAGCGATTCTGGAAAATGAACATGCAAGTGAATATTGATGTTGAGACTGCAACGTCCGTAGAATAGGCCGAAACAATCCTAAATACCGTGACAATTTATAGATGATGGAAAAAAATAAAATTAACATTACTGCTGCCATTCTCGTTTTTTTAATGATCACTACCTTATTGGTCGTTTGGCCGCTGAAGCAAAACAATCCATTTTTCCAATCTGCGAACCAGGCACCGGTAAGGGTTGGCCTGCCTGCACCTGATTTCACATTTCCCGGGCTCGACGGAAGGTTGGTCAGTCTGTCCGACAACAGAGGCAAAGTAGTTCTTGTTAATATTTGGGCTACCTGGTGTCCCCCCTGCGTTGAAGAAATGCCTTCGATGCAAAAGCTTTACCAAAAATTAAAAGATGAAAACTTTGAAATTCTGGCAGTTAGCATTGATTCTAAGGGGGCCAAAGTTGTGGCTCCATTCATGAAAAAATACAAGCTGACTTTCCCGGCTTTGATCGATTCCATGGGGACTATCAAAAGAATTTACAAGACTACCGGAGTACCTGAGAGTTACATCATCGATAAGGATGGAATCCTCGCTAAAAAAGTTATAGGTCCAATAGACTGGTCCCAGCCAGATGTCTTGCGTTTATTCCGCGATATGATTCAGAAGCCGCAAGCAAGTTAATGATGATATGAATTTTAATAAAGTTACACAAAACATCCTGGTATTATTGTTGTTGTATGTGACAGTTTGGCCGGGACCGGCATTGGCCGTTAATACGCTGCTTGTCGAAGACTATCAAATACAGCTCTTTACCGATCCTGACCCGTTGATTGCGGGAAAAGAGACCTTCATAATAGCTAAAATTCTGCGGTCACAAGACAGTGCGCCTGTCAGAGATGCAAAAATATATTTTAGCATCACGGATAATTTCCAGAGAAAAGAAATTGAAGCGTTAGACCTAAAGAAAAATGCAGCATATCAAGCGGCCCAGGAAGTCGACGAGTTCGGAAACTACCAGCTCAAGACCACCTTTAAAGATCCTGACAGCTATTTTATCCAGGCGGCAATTAATGCGTTGGAAGGCAAAAAGCTTCACCCACCGGTAACTGTCGGCTTTACCGTCACTGTGAATGCTCCCGGCAATTCGAATACCAGGAATGCGCTGGTTCTGCTTGTAATCCTGTCCATTACAATTGTTGGTATTTATCTGATTAACGTCAGAAGAAAAATTGCACCTGTCGGCTCAGAGGGACTTAACTTTCTGGATATTCCCTGGATAAAGAGGCTTTTGCAGTCGAAATACTTTCAGCCCTTCTTTCAAGTACCCCTATTAGGCTTAACTGTAATCCTTTTGATTTTGGCATTTGTTGATATTCAGGATTCCGGAAAAAACATGTCCACCATGCTTATCTGGATCATATGGTGGGCCGGCATTATTTTTACCTTTGTACTGGTTGGGAGGATGTGGTGTTTTATGTGTCCTGTAGGGGCGTTATCAGAATGGACTTCCAGAATTTTTGAACCCCACCGTCTTTTCCCGCCAAAGCTGAGGAATATGTGGCTGGCAAATTTTATGTTTATCGGACTGACATGGCTCGATATTCAGATCGGTGTAGTGCGCAGCCCCATGGTTACCGGATCACTTTTGATCGGCATCACCGTTGTTGCGGTGTTGGTCGGTATTTTTTTTCAAAGAAGGACTTTTTGCAGGTATCTATGCCCCATCGGGAGTCTGATCGGCATATATTCCATGTTTTCCGCCGTGGAATTGAGATCAAAAGACTGTGAAATATGCAGAAACCACAAAAACAAGGATTGCTATGTGGGCAACAAGAAGGGTTATGGATGTCCAATGTTTGAAATAA
>JAUVVS010000101.1 GCA_030604545.1 Deltaproteobacteria bacterium
GCTTTAAAAACATATTTGATACTCCTTATTTTAAGTCAAGATTACGACACCTTACCCTGGTGGATAGACTCCGGGCGACAAGCCCCTCACGGCCTGCAACCTCCTGTATGGTCATTCTGATACCAACAGATCTGATAGCATTAAGAGTAGCCGTGGGGTTGTTATTTTGATCAAAGTAAGTAAATGTTAAGGCGGTGACGTTGTTAACTAAAGACTGTCTGGTCCCACCACCTCCAATTGTTTCATAAAGAATCTGGTCAAGCGTGTTGCCTGTCCATTCATAAGTTATTTCCTCAAATTGTGAAGCGTCCAGTGTCATACTCCCATCTCTGTCAGATGTAAACCGGATCCGGTTTGATGTGGCGTCTGTAATGCCGAAAGCTACACTATCTGATGGATTAGTATCTAAACCTGCCAGCCATATATCATGTACCATGATATCAATTGCGGCGCGCAGGCTCTGCTGGACACCTGCTGCCACTTCCTGAGTAGTATATGCCCGGGTAAAACCTGTATATACTCTTATAACTGCGACTGATAATATGCCAAATATGGCTATTGCAATCATAAGTTCAATCAGGGTGAACCCTTTTTTGTCTGATTTCATAGTATCCGCTCCATATTTTAAGATCATCTATTGTACACTTATGCGTCCTACCCGTAATACTTCAATACTTTTCGTACCGGCTGAATTTTCAATCATAACTATTTGGCTGAGATTTGAAATACCAGTATCTAATCCTCCTCTTTCATTAAATCGTGTTCTGAAATTAATAAAAGTCGTGTTGGCAAGATTTATAGTAACACCATCTGAAAGCTGTCTGCTTTTTAAAAGAAGTTCTTCTCCATCACGGACCCAATTATCTGAACCACCACCACCTGCTCCATTATCAATAAAGATTGTGTAGCCATTGGCATTAAATAAAACTGCAACACTTGCATTCTCCGTTATGGCCCTTGATCTTGCCATTTCCAGATCCCCTCTAAGATTTAGTGCATCTCCGTTTAACTTTGCATTAATCCGCCAGCCTATCATGTTAGGGGTAACGACTAGAGCTAATAAAGCTATTATCGCTATCACAACCATAAGTTCAAATAATGTAAATCCGGTATCTTTTTGCATTTTTTTCTCCTGCCTTGTGACCTGTTATCAATATATACAAATTTTGTGCCATTTCGCCGTTAATATGCAAACTGCACTAATAAAATGATTTTGCAAACCATTTCGCTATTATTTCTATCTGATTTTATTGATTTTTTAAACCTGATGATTATATATTATAACAAAATAACATAAAATTTCAAGCTTAAAAGGTGAGCTTATTTTAATACCAGCTATTAAAATATTTAATAGTTTGTATTAAAAAAGTTTATTTAGGTGAATGGACAGTGGATCATGGACTATGGACAATGGAACGTGATGGGGTTGGCCCGCCCAGGATTCTTTATTCATAGATAGATGATATCCTTATCCTTCCAACAATGCTGACTATAACATCCATCTGTTTGCCGTTTGTATTCGCAGAAGTGATGGTAATTCCGATGCAGCGTCCCCTTGAATTGAAACGCAATCTATTATTCGACCGGGTTGTACTTAATGTAATACCCGCAGGTAACTGTATATTTCTTAAAAGCTGTTCATTCTCATCATGGGTCCAGTTATTTGCATTAGCGCCAGCTCCATTATCCACAAAGATTGTATAGCCGTTGTCAACAACATCAAATATAACTGCAACTTTTGCATTTTCCTTTATGGCCCTTAGCTTGGCCATTTCCAGGTAGCCTCTCAAGTTTAGCACATTTCCTTTAAACTTTGCATTATTTCTCCAGCCTATCATGTTGGGGACAACGATTACAGATAATATAGCTGTTATAGCTATCACAACCATAAGTTCAATTAATGTAAATCCGGTATTTTTTCTCATTTTTTTACTCTTGTCATGAACACATACAAACTATGTGCCATTTTTTCTCTTTTATGCGACACTGGGTTAAAAAATGATTTATATAAACCGGCTTTTCATTATATCTAACTGAAATAATAGATAATAATTCAGCTTTATATTATAAATAGTATAAACAAAAATCTACAAACTCCAGACATCGTCAAATAGTTGAGTGGTTGAGTGGTTGAGTAGGAAAAGATTTATAATTAAATCACTATGTTAATATTTGCAAACTGCTGGATATCCAATTTTTTGGAAAACGGCTATTATTCTTATCATTACAACTACTTAACTGCTAAACTACTCGACGACTTAACGAGATCTAAATTCATAAAGGTGGTAAAATTGAGTTCAACAAAGTGCATATTATTACCAGAATTTTGCACGAAACTCTGTGCATTTATAGGAACCATAAAATGAGAAAATTAAGCGTTCTGAAATGAAATCCTGTGGAGTATTGAGAAGTTTTATTGAGGAATTTGTCTATACTACAGACATCGTCAAATAGTTGAGTGGTTAAGTGGTTGAGTTCGACGACTTAACGAGATCTGCACTAATGCTCTTTGCTATCTTTCGCGAATGAACTCTACGGCATTTTGAAACATGCGTATGCCAATTTTAGGACCTGAATCAATCGGCATTTCACTACGTTTTAATCTTTCTTTTCTACGTGCCCAGTCCGGATGGTTTGTCCAGTGATTAAAGGCTTCCGGATGCGGCATTAGACCGAAAACCCGGCCGGTAGGATCGCATATCCCTGCAATATCGTATACAGAGCCGTTGGGATTGAAGGGAAATTTTTGCTCGGCAAGCCCTCCATCCGGCATGGCATACTGGACCACTATCTGGCTATTTTTATCAAGGCGTTTAATCGTAGCTTCGTCTGAATAAAATTTTCCTTCACCATGTCTTACAGGGAGTTCTATCTGATCTAACCCTTTGGTAAATATGCAGGGGGATGCAGGATTGATTGTAAGATTAACCCATTGATTTCTGAAATTACCGCAATCATTAAATGTAAGTGCCACGGATCGTGACTTATAATCATGATCAAAACCCGGTAAAAGCCCCAGGTTCACAAGTGCCTGGAATCCATTGCAGATTCCTAATACAAGATTTCCATTTTCTATAAATTCAAGGATCTTATCTCCTATATTTGTCTTTAAGCGGACCGCCTGTATTACACCGGCACCATGATCGTCTCCCCAGCTGAAACCGCCCACAAAAACCATAATCTGAAAATCCTTAAGATCTATAGACTCATCAATTAGGGAATTTATATGGATGCGACCGGCTTTTGCGCCGGCAAGCTCAAATGCATAGGCTGTTTCATGATCGCAGTTTAAGCCGTATCCGGTCAAAACAAGTACCTGTACACTCATATTAATTCTCCAAAGGGCTTTTTCCAGGCAGCCTTAAGATCTTGTACCGGAATAGAAATAATGGTTCTATTGTCGATGCCGTTTATGACAAGATCGGATTTTTCCGATATGGTTCCTATGTATGCATATGGAAGTCCATTGAAAATCTTTTCGAAAGTCTCTTTCTCTTTCGGATTTATGGTTACGATGAAACGACCGGCGGATTCTGAAAATAAGATAACATCATTTTGATCAACATGGTCCGCAGGTACAAGATTGAGATCAACCTTCATACCAAGGTTTCCCCCCATGGCAACCATTGCCAGATGCACTCCCAAACCGCCTCTATAGATACCATGAACGGAGGCCGGAAGCTCATTCTCAATGGCACTACTAAGGGCCCTGTAAAGCGTTAAAAACTGAGCAGGCCTGACCTGGGGAACATTAAGGCCAACGTGCCCAAAATTTTCGTAATATTCGGACCCTCCAAGTTCGTTGAGTGTTTTTCCAAGGATGTAGACCAGGTCTCCCGGTTCTTTGCAGTCCATGGTAACACATCTTTCGATATCATCTATCACGGATGTGGCAGAAAACTGAAGTGTCTCAAGTGCGGAAATTTTATGGGATTCTCCGTATCGTCCCATAAGATAACCATCAACATACATACTGTCCTTTCCTGAAAGAAGAGGTATTTCGTATGTCATGCAGATATCTCGAAGTGCGCGGCACGAGCGTACAAGCTGCGCGGCCTTGAACTTACCGTCAGGATTATTTACGGCATGGTATTGAATATTCGGCCAGCAGAAATTATCCACTCCACCTATTTGCTCCAGGTTCGCTCCAACAGCAATAAGTCTTCGGACCGCCTCATCAATGGTACAGCTTGTCATGTGGAATGCATCTATTTTTGAATAGGTGGGCAGCAACGCCTGTGCGAAGGCAAGACCTTTTTTTGAATTAAGTACAGGCCTTATAACGGCTGCATCGCTGTTTACATCACGATTTGCGCCGATAAGGGGTTTGATTACACTGGTACCCTGAACTTCATGGTCATACTGCCGAATTATCCATTCCTTTGAACAAATATTAGGACGCGAAAGCAGGTCCGTCAGCAAATTTTCATACTTTTGGGGTTCAATTAATACCGGCTCAAACAACCCCCGGCCGGCAGGAGATTGCCACTCTGCTTCGAATTCCCACTGGGGAAAACCGGAAGTTAAAAAATCGAGATCAATATATGCACAAGTCTTGTCGTCATAGGTGATATGGAGTTTGCCTGAGTCCGTATATTTCCCGATAACCGTACTCTCAACAGCGTGCTTTTTTGAGAGTTCAAAAAAGCGATCCAGGTGCTCGGGACTTACGGCTAAGGTCATGCGTTCCTGTGATTCCGAAATCCATATTTCCCACTGGTCAAGCCCCTCATATTTTAAGGGGACCTTTTCAAGCTGAACCTCACATCCGTTGGAAACCCGGGCCGTTTCTCCCACCGACGATGAAAGCCCGCCGCCGCCGTTATCGGTAATATATCTTATAAGCCCTTCGTCGCGGACCTCTAAGAGAAAATCATGCATCTTTTTCTGGGTATAAGGATCACCTATCTGCACATGCCCGGCAGGCGTATGTTCGGAAAAAGTCTCCGAGGCGGCAGTCACACCATGAATCCCGTCTTTGCCTACCCTTCCTCCACACATGATGATCAAATCCCCAGACAATATTTTCTTTTTTTCCGCCGGCTTTCCCTTGATCATTGACGGCATAAGTCCGACTGCCGTCACGAAAACGAGACATTTCCCCATATATCCGGGATGAAAAAAGACCTGGCCAAAAGTTGTTGGAATTCCGCTCTTATTACCGCCGTCCCGAACCCCTTCTATAACACCATCTAAAAGGCGCCTTGGATGAAGATGCGGCATAAAATCTCCGCTATAGTCTCTTTGCCCTACACAGTATCCATAACTGCCCATAATCAGCTTTGATCCCTTACCGGTCCCCATGGGGTCACGATATATTCCTACGATACCGGTTAGGGCTCCACCATAAGCTTCCATATTAGATGGAGAATTATGGGTTTCTCCGGTAATAACGTAATGATGATTCTCATCAAAACGTCCTACACCTGCATTATCCCACAAAACCGATACCACCCACGGCTTTTTTTTCTTTAATTTTAGGGTCGGGGTTTCAATACAGGTTTTAAAAAGATTGTCTATCTCTTCTCTTTGACCCGTTTCAAGATCCGAAAAATGAAACAATCCCCGAAACGTATTGTGATTGCAATGATCGCTTCTGGCTTGAGAAATATATTCAAGTTCGATATCCGTAGGGTCTGAAAGACCGGCCAAAGCCCGAGCAGCCTGGACATTTTTATTTAAAAAATAAGCCCTTATGGTTGGAATATCATTTGGATTCAAAGCCAGATTCCGCTCGTTACTGACCCTCTCGAGAGTTGAATCGTCGGCAACCGGAATTGTCGTAACTGTAGGATTGTGGTTGAGAATGACCTTTGGAATGATTAAACCGATTCCAACATCAGGATCCCAATCTTCTTTTGTAAAAATCTTCCACTGTTGGATGATGTCGTTGGCTAAAAGTTCACCTGCTATCTTATCTGCATTTTCGGCTGTCAAATCTTTGCCTTTTAAGCAGTATCTTTTTGAAGTGTAGACCGCTTCATTCGGTCCAAACTCTATTCCCAGAATATCCTCAATCGCCTCAACAGCAGTACTGCCCGGATTATCCCTTACGCCCGGTCTGTACCCGACCCATATGGACCAGTCAAATTCGATGGGGAGAGGATCAAAAGAGGATACCTGTGTTACAGGGTTTGTAAATATTTCAGTCTGAATTGTTTTCAATTGATCCGAAAGGAGTTCCGCATCCATGGTGATCACTTGAATGGTGCGAATTTGGTCAATTTCAATACCAAAATAATTCTTTGCCTTTTGGCGAACCCCTTCGCCCTCTGCGTCAAAAAGTTCATTTTTAAGTGTTATTTCAAGTCGATATGGCATAATAATAAAGAAACAATTGCTTGTTATTTGGTAAATGTTCAGCCACTAAGACACCAAGGCACAAAGAGAAGTGAGAAAGAAAAGTGCATAATAATAGAAATAAATGATTCTATAACCTTTGTGTCTGAGTGTCTTTGTGGCAAAGTAGCTATCTGAAAAATACGCGCGTTATGTCATTATAAAATACATATATCATGAGCAGAATCAAAATAAAAATGCCTGCCTGTTGGGCAATTTCACGCATCTTTGTATTTACAGGGCGTCTGATTATCGCTTCTATAAAAAAGAAAAGCAGATGTCCGCCGTCCAATACCGGTATTGGAAGAAAATTAAGGATGGCAAGATTAATGCTGATAACTGCAATAAAAAACAGCAGATTGGTTGTTCCCCGCTTGGCTTGTTGCCCGGCCATCTGGGCAATCATAATCGGTCCGCCCAGCGTTTTTGCTGAAATTTTACCCTGGATTAATTTTCCAACAGTTATCAAGGTAAGTTTTGTAATATTATAGGTCTGGGCAATGCTTGCCCAAAACGCCTGAAACGGATTTAACTCTTTTATAAATACATTACCCGAAGCTGCAATTCCAATCATGTAGCGCTTAATATCTTCACCAAATATATTTCTGGCGGTTTTAAGTTCCGGTATAATGTTTATTTCAAAAGTAGTCTCTCCTCGATGCACTAATAGTTTAAGAGTTTTTCCCCGGCTTGAAATGATAGTGTCCGCCATCTCATCCCAACTCGAAACGGGAGATCCGTCAATCGCTATAATCAGATCATTTTCTTTTAGTCCTTCC
>JAUVVS010000288.1 GCA_030604545.1 Deltaproteobacteria bacterium
AACGGGATGAAATAGCGGTTGAAGCCAGGATTGTCCTGCAAAAAGAGCTTGACGAAGCACAAGCCGGTATCCATATCGTCACCGTAGAGATGAAAAAAACCAATGTTCCTGTGCCTGTACAACCATCATTTAATGAGGTGAACCAGGCAACCCAAGAAAAGGAACAGATGATTTATCAGGCCAAGGAAGATTATAACAAGGCGATTCCCAGGGCAAAAGGTGAGGCGGAAAGAGTTATCAAGGCTGGAGAGGGATATGCCCTCGACAGGGTCAACCGTGCCAAGGGTGATTCCTCAAGGTTTATGGCAGTTTACAAGGAATACGCCAAGACTAAGGATGTAACCAAAAGAAGGCTCTACCTTGAAACGATGAAAGATATTATCCCGAAACTTGGTTCGAAATATATTATAGACGCAGATCAGAAAAATCTTCTTCCCCTGCTTAATATTGGAAAACAAATAGGTATAGAAAAATGAAATCCAAAGGTTTTGTCATAATCATTGCGGTAATCGCACTTTTTTTTATTTATAACGCGGTATATACTATTAATGAAACAGAACAGGTGGTTATTACTCAATTCGGAAAAATCATTGGAGAGCCAAAGAAAGAACCCGGTCTTAAGTTCAAAATTCCCTTTATCCAAAAAGTCAATTACTTTAACAAGAATCTTCTCGATTGGGATGGCGATCCCGGACAGATTCCAACACTTGATAAAACATATATATGGGTGGACACATTCGCCAGATGGAAAATTGTTGAACCGGTTATGTTCTTTCAAACGGTCAATAATAGGTTCACTGCTATGGGAAAGCTTAATGATATTATAGATCCGGCTGTAAGAAATTTTATTACTTCTTACAGCCTTATCGAAGCTGTTCGCAACAGTAACCGTCAAATGGATACTTTTGAAATCGGTATAGATGCTGATAGGAAGCAAGAGATAACATACGCTATTAAAATCGGCAGGGATAAGATAACCCAGGGGATATTGAACCAGGCTAAACCCAAACTGGCCATGTTCGGCATTGAGCTGGTTGACGTCAAGATCAAGCGTATCAATTACGTGGAACAGGTGAGAAACTCCGTATATAAACGTATGATTGCCGAACGAAAACAGATTGCAGAAAAATTCCGCTCCGAAGGGAGAGGTGAATCCCGCAAGATCCTCGGCGAAAAAGAGCGGGATTTAAAGCAGATAACCTCGGAAGCATACAGAAAAGCCCAGGAGATCAAGGGAAAGGCTGATGCAGAGGCAACTAAAATATTTGCCGATGCCTTTGGAGTCGATCCGGATTTTTATTCATTTACAAAGACTCTCGAAATTTACAGTGAGTCACTGGACGATAAGACTTCTCTTATTATTTCAACAGACTCGGAATTTTTCAAATATCTTAAAGGGTATCAAGAAAAACCATAAGACAAAAAAAGCACCGAATCTTTCAACGGTTCGGTGCTTTTTCTGGTCCATTGAAAATGAAGCCAGCATTATTTAGAGACCCTTAAAAAATGTTTCCCGCTAAAACGGGATTCAAATGTCTTTATTTACCTTTCCTTCTCTGGTGCCGTGTACGCGCCAGAAGCTTTCTATGTTTATGCTTTCTCATTTTTTTCCTTCGCTTTTTAACAACACTACCCAACTTACCACCCCCTCTCCTTAATTATTTACTAAAAAGATTACATTAACCATTATTTTTTATTTTTGTCCACCTTTTTTTTTAACTCGGTGATAACTACTTCACCCATTATGCCCCCGACGACGGGATTTCGTTTCACTCAACTTGCAAATGAACAAATCAAACTTGTGAGAAAAGCGGGTTAGAATTAGAAATTCGATCTAATTATCTTGATTTTTTTTGATGAATCTATACAATTATCAAGTATGATTGATAATTTAAAAAAGCTGGAAAAATTCAATCAGAATCAGATCAAAACCGTCAACAATTCTGTTGCAATGGCCGAAGAACTTGTAAGCAACTTTTATAAGTTGTCGGCAAGTCAGTGGCTTCGCCATAGGTACGATGTTAAAACTCTATCTGATCTTAGCCCCGATGAAATAGTTCACGGCCCTTTTGCTCAAATTATCCGCTATGAGGGTCAACGAAAGGACACATCGCTCGGATCTTCAACATTTGACTTTTATAAGATATGTCTTCAAGACTATTCTATTCTTTCAGTAGTAAAACAATCACCCGGTATCAAGCTTTTTCCTTTTACACTTTACATAGTAATTCATGAATTAATTCATATTGTAAGATTCAGCAAATTCCTTCAAAATTTTGATGCCTCTGATAAAGAGAAGATGATAGAGGAAACACGTGTTCATAAAAATACTCATGAAATACTCAACAACCTTCGAATTTCCGGACTTTCAAATGTTCTGAGATTCTATGATAAATGGCGGAAGCCTTTAGATAAGATGCGAAATACATAATTGTTAACTTATTTTTGCGTGAACCCTTAGTGAAAAAATGTCTGTTAAAATGTTTGTTCTTGACATAAAAATAAAAGTTATTATATTAGGTCAAACTTAATTTTACAGCCCCTGTTGATTACAGGCAGGAGGTCTTACTAAGATGCCTATTTATGAATATGAATGTACAAAATGCAGTGAGATT
>JAUVVS010000208.1 GCA_030604545.1 Deltaproteobacteria bacterium
CCCAAAAAGGTCGCTTTTCTGATTTTTTACGAGACCATCAATTTTAACATACCTATTATTAAAAAACGGTATTAAAAGAATTATATTATAATCTTTGTGTCTTAGTGCCTTAGTGGCTGAACCATTACATATTTTCAAAATGACAAAAGCATTTTAGAGTTAGTGGGAGCCTTATAATATTGACCCAATTTTTTATATATGTTAATTATCTCACAAAGTAAGAATAAATTAATGGTATTTTAAATTGATTTTGTAATTGAAATAGTAAGAGATGTAGAAAAAAGACTGGCGGAAGTGCATGGGAATCGAACCCACCCGGGACGGTTTTAGCGCCCCACACCGGATTTGAAGTCCGGGAGCCCCACCAGTGAGCTGCGCACTTCCGTTTTCAAAGGTCTCATAATATAAAGTTTTACTTTTTGTCAATAATTTTAAGGAAAAAAAGAATAGGATATTTAATATGCTGGCCTATTTTGACTGCTTTTCAGGTATAAGCGGTGATATGACCCTGGGAGCTTTGATAGACCTTGGCGTTTCAAGTGAATGGTTAAAAGAAACCCTTTGTAAAATTCTTCCGGCAAATTTTGACATATCGGTTTCTACTATTTCTCGTAGTGGTATAAATGCTAAAAAAGTTGAGGTTCTTTTTGAAGACGATTTAACATCAAGAGATTACAAACAAATAAAATCCATAATTAAGAGCAGTTCTTTGTCCTCGAACGTTAAAAATAAATGCCTTGAAATCTTTGAAAGACTTGCAAGTGCCGAGTCTGAAATACATGGGTGTCCAAAAGAAGATGCCCATTTTCATGAAGTGGGAGGTATTGATGCTATCGTGGATATTGTAGGCACGGTACTTTGCTTAGACTATCTTGACATAGAGAAGGTAATAGCTTCTGAAATCCCTTTAGGCAAAGGGTTTGTTTCCTGCCGACACGGAACACTGCCCCTCCCGTCACCCGCAACCCTTTCAATTCTAAAAGGCATTCCGGTTTATGGTTTAGAAATTGAGCACGAACTCGTAACACCCACAGGCGCGGCAATTATTACTACCGTTGCTGAATCTTTTCAGAAAATGCCAAAAATGAGAGTAGAAAAAATTGGTTACGGTGCCGGAGAACGTAATTTGAAATCCATACCTAATCTTTTGCGGGTTGTTTTCGGGACTTTGACAGACCTTCAAGCCGGCTACCAAGGGAATCATCAGAAAGAAGTGGTAGTGGTAGTGGAAACCTGTATTGATGATATGAATCCTGAATTTTTTGGATTCTTAATGGATCGCCTCTTTGAAGACGGAGCATTCGATGTTTACTGGATCCCCGTCTTTATGAAGAAAAGCCGACCAGGAACAATGGTACAGGTTCTATGCCCGGGAAACCGAAGAGATGCCGTAATTAATCGAATATTATCTGAAACCACTTCATCAGGCGTAAGATACTATGATGTCAGGAGGAGCATACTATCGCGTGAGCATATTAGTGTGGACACGGTTTACGGTAAAGTAAAGGTAAAACGGATGAAAGATTTTAACGGAAATATCCGGATTGCGCCGGAATATGAAGTATGTAAAAAAATTGCTATTAAGAAGAATATTCCTTTAAGGGTCGTATATGATACAATAACAAAAGAAGCTAAAGCCGATTGATCTTTTAATTGAGACCTTGACAAAAATTATACCAGACTATAGACACGGGCTATGAATTATAGACAGAAATCGGTCATATTTCTTGCGACCGGTTTTTATATTGGGAAAATCCCTTTTGCTCCTGGTACTTTTGGATCTATCATAGGACTTCCACTTTGCTTTTTTCTATCGAAAATTGAGTTGCCGATTGCCGTTCTTTGCACGTTAGTATTTATTTTAATTGCCATACTAATAGCACATGATGCTGAAAAAATATTAAATAAAAATGATCCGGGATGTATAGTCATTGATGAAATCGCGGGCATAATCGTAACACTTCTGGGCATGCCCTTTAACTTAATTACGGTTGCAGCCGGTTTTTTTATCTTCAGGATCATGGATATTTTTAAGCCCTTTCCGATTCGAGTTCTGGAAAAAAGATTAACAGGGGGAACTGGAATTGTTTTCGATGATGTGGCGGCAGGAATTTTCGGCAATCTTGCTTTAAGAGCTATGTTGCTCCTAATTTCGTGATCATATTTTTATATAATCTTGGTGTCTTGGTGCCTTTGTGGCCTCCGGCCTGGAGAGCCTATGCCTCGGAGAGCAAGACACCTGAACAGTTACAAGAAAGGTGACAAAAAACTTGATAACAAAAAATTCATCAGAAAAAGATATTGTAATAAAAAAAAAGAGCGGTCTGCGGGAAAATATCGAAGCAATTCTTGTAGCGATAATTCTTGCTTTATTTATTCGTACTTTTGCAGTTCAGGCATTTAAAATTCCTTCGGGCTCAATGAAACAGACTCTCCAGATAGGAGACCACATTCTTGTCAATAAGTTCATTTATGGTGTAAAGATTCCATATTTGGAAACAACAATTATTCCGATTAAAAAGCCGAGCCGCGGGGACATCATTGTTTTTAAGTATCCTGAAAACCCTGACCTTGATTATATTAAGCGAGTAATCGGCGTTGCGAGAGACGTGGTTGAGATCCGGAATAAGCAGGTTTATATAAACAACAAGCGTATTAATGACAGTTTTAGTATTCATATGGACCCACACATATTTTCGGCTGGTATTTCCAAAAGAGATAATTTTGGGCCTGTTACCGTGCCTGAAGATTCACTTTTCGTCATGGGGGACAACCGGGATAATTCAACAGACAGTAGATTCTGGGGTTTTGTTAATTTGAAGGCCGTAAGAGGAAAGGCTTTTATGGTTTACTGGTCATGGAACAAAAACAATTCCGATTCCGTGCTCAACTATGTGAGATGGAACAGAATTGGTAATATATTGAGGTAAAGTTATAGAATCCATAAGAAGTGAATTCATCAAATCGTAAAAAATGCAGAATTCTAACGAAAATACACATATTCCACACATTCTGGTTGTTGACGATGAGCTCAGCATGAGGGAATTACTAGAATTGATGATGGAAAGGGAAGGGTATAAAGTTTCATGCGCTGAGAGTGGCAATAAAGCCATCGAGTTGATTGAAAAAACAGATTTTGATCTCTTGCTTTGTGACATTAGACTTGGGGATATTACCGGTCTTGATGTGTTAAGAGCGGCAAAAAAACAAAATCAAGACACTGTGGTTATAATGATTTCAGCTTATGCCACGGCAGAGACAGCGGTAGAAGCCATGAATGACGGGGCTTATGACTATCTCCCAAAGCCCTTTGACAAGGATGAGCTTAAACATACCATTGCAAATGCTTTAGACCTGAAAACCACAAAACAGGAAAAAAAGATCCTCGATAACAAGTTTAAGAAAACCCTTCATTTTGGGATAATAATTGGTAACAGTCCTAAAATGATGCATATTTACGGTATGATTGAGCAGGTTGCAAAAACAACGACTAATATCCTTATCACAGGGGAGAGTGGAACCGGCAAGGAATTGATTGCCAAAGCCATAAATGAACAGAGTGACCGGCGTGATAAGCCCTTTGTTGTGATAAACTGTGGAGGCATCCCCGAGACATTGATAGAAAGCGAGCTTCTCGGCTATAAAAAAGGCGCATTTACCGGTGCAACTCAAGACAAAAAAGGGCTTTTTGAAATTGCCGATAAAGGAACGGTTTTTCTTGATGAAATCGGGGAGCTCAGCATTCAATTGCAAGTCAAGTTACTGAGAGTCGTGCAGGATAAGGTGTTTAAGGCGGTGGGAGGTAGTGAAGACATTTCGGTCGATATCCGGATCATTTCCGCTACCAATAAGAACTTAGAGGATGAGGTTATAGCGGGAAAGTTTAGAGAGGATCTTTTTTATCGACTAAATGTAATAGAGATAAAGGTGCCTCCGCTCAGAGAAAGAAAAGGCGATATTCGGGCGTTATGCCAGCATTTTCTTGATAAATATTCCCGCGAAATGGGAAAAGAGGTAACAAGGATTTCATCTTATGCTATTGACTTGCTGAACAAATATGATTTTCCGGGAAACATTCGTGAGCTTGAAAACTTGTTAGAACGAAGTGTGGCTCTTTCTTCCACAAATATTCTTTTACCGGAAAGCCTTACTCTTTCCATACATAAAAGAAGATGGATTGAGGGGATTAGGAATAGGCGGTTTGATCTGAATGAGGTTCCACATGGGGTTTTTTTGGATTCCATCATGGAGGAAATCGAAAGCGCGTATCTTAAAAAGGCCCTTGAGTGCACGGATGGAAACATTAGCAGGGCAGCTGAACAACTGGGTATTAGCTTTCGTTCAATGCGGTATCGTCTTAACAAACTGAAAATTGAGAAATAAACAGGAAATTATAAGCGCAAAATAGTGGATGGATGACGAATTTTGGCACAAGGGTTACAAAATTTGTCAATGAAAATGTATTTGATCAGGTGAAAAGATTTAAACAAGTTTACTCAAATTAAAATATACTAAGAAAAACAATATATTATATATTTTTTGTAAATAATAGCGCATATGGCACATTCTTTGCTTTTCTTTACTGTAAGTATTCATTTTCATCAATATCTTATGAAAAAGGAGGTGAAAAAAGCAA
>JAUVVS010000037.1 GCA_030604545.1 Deltaproteobacteria bacterium
ATGCACTCAACAAAAGATTTGATTGAAATAGCCCTTAAAGAGGATGTTGGATCGGGAGATATTACAACAGACAATCTTGTTGATCAGAATCTTGAAGGAACAGGTTTATTTACGGCAAAGGAGCCCTTTGTAATTGCAGGGCTTGACATCGTAAGGCAGGTTTTTGAGTATCTTGATCCGAATGTTATCTTTAAACCCAGGTATAAAGATGGTGATGCCGTAAAAGAGGGCAAAATTTTACTGGAAATTGAAGGCAAACTTCATGCTCTTCTGGTGGGAGAACGTACGGCCTTAAATTTCCTTCAACGTCTTTCAGGCATCTCAACATACGTAAGTTCATATATAGAGAGGCTTGGGAAGAAAAATATACGCATTGTTGATACGCGTAAGACTACACCGGGATGGCGAGTCTTAGAAAAATATGCTGTTCGTGTGGGTGGAGCACATAATCACCGTATGGGGCTATATGATGGTGTTCTAATCAAGGATAATCATATCATTGCATGCGGTGGTATTGCGAGGGCAGTTGAGCGCATACGAAAGAATGTCTCACACCTTGTGAAAATCGAAGTGGAAGTTTCTGATATGACTGGTGTAAAAGAAGCCGTCGAAGCGGGTGCTGATGTTATAATGCTCGACAACATGAATATAAGACAGATAAAAGAAGCAATAGACTTTATCGATGGAAAAGCTATTGTTGAAGTGTCAGGGGGAATTACAAAAAACGACCTTGTACCGCTGGCGGACACCGGTGTGGATATCATTTCTGTGGGGGCTCTTACTCACTCTGCAAGGTGTGTAGATATTAGCATGTCGATCAATATGGTTGATGTGCTGAAACGATTCAATGCAGAGCCAATGAACTCTGACCCCGCCAAGAGGACCGGGTTTCCCAGAACTCCATAAAAACCTAACACCTACAACCAAAAACTTGATGACTTCGTCTTGTTCCGACTTCATCAAATATGCCAAATGATACCTGTTCGTGATACAATCCCTTCCGAAAATTATCCGGTTATCAACAACACTATAATCGGAATCAACGTAATTCTTTATCTTGTGGAATTGGGACAGGGAGCGGGTCTGGAACGTTTCATATATATCTATGGCCTTGTACCCGCCCGTTATTCTGTTCCCCACATTGCATCCTATTTTTCAGGAGGTCAGCAGCTTTTTTCTTTTATTTCCTTCATGTTTCTGCACGGGGGGTTCTGGCATCTTCTTGGCAATATGTGGTCTCTTTACATATTCGGCGACAATGTGGAAGACCGCCTGGGCCATTTGCGCTATCTGTTATTTTACTTAATTTGCGGACTAACATCCGGTTTTTCTCATCTTATTTTCAACCTACAGTCAAATATACCAACCATTGGAGCAAGCGGTGCAATAGCGGGCGTGATGGGTGCATACTTTATCCTTTATCCAAGCTCAAAAATATTAACGTTAATCCCCATATTTATTAGACCTTATTTTATCGAGATTCCGTCCTTTTTTTTCCTTGGGTTCTGGTTTCTTGTTCAGTTTCTGAACGCAGCAGGTAGCCATGGTGACATCAGCGGTATTGCGTGGTGGGCTCATATAGGCGGATTTATTTTCGGCATAATATTTTTAAAAATCTTTCTTGTCCTGCCGGCTACCGGTCTTTTCAATAAGGTGCGCCAGGTGACCGCAAGAAGAAAGACCCACCACCTACAGGTTGTCCGTCCGGTTGGGTCTGGAAATGACCCTCACCTCTATGGAATTATTAATATTACGCCGCATGAAGCTTTTGCAGGAACCCGTAAATTAATTAACATCCCATGGGGTTTCCATAAGAGGCTTTTCAGGGTTGAGGTCCCTTCCAGCATGAAAAAAGGTGGTATTCTGCGATTAAGAGGGCTGGGCAAGGAGATGCCAAACGGTCAAAGAGGGGACTTATTGCTAAAAGTTGTTATTCAGCCCTAGTAACCTTTTGATGTCATAGCTTAAATTGCAGTTATGGTTGATAAGGCTCTTTAGTAAAAATGGAGGAAACTCTATTTCGTCCTGTTTGTTTTGACATGTACATTGCTTTGTCTGCCCTTTGAATGAACCCTGTTATTTCTTCTTTTGGGTAAAATTCAGTAACACCTATACTGATAGTTATACTCACAGCTTTTTCAGGCTCCGGGAATAATTTTTCGGCTTCTATGGTGGTTCTTATTCTCTGGGCAACATTTAAAGCTTCCTTACCGCTTGTTTCGGGTAGGATAACCGTAAATTCCTCTCCGCCATATCTGTACGCAGAATCCATTTTTCTGAGACACGATTTAATTATTTGACTTAATCTGAAAAGCACCTTATCACCTTCCAGATGCCCATAAGTATCGTTGTATATTTTGAAGTTATCAATATCTAAAAGTAGAAGTGAAAGTGGCGGCTTATAACGGTTGGACCTGTCAATTTCAACTTCTAACTGGCTATAAAAGTGCCTTGAGTTAAAGAGATCTGTTAGGCCGTCTGTTATTGCGAGTTTTTTTAGTTTTTCTATCAAACTGTAACGTTCTTGTGTGAGATATCGTTCTTTTAATATCTTTTTCAGCCTGAGTATTAGTTCTTTAAAGCGGATAGGTTTAAAAATAATATCGCTGGCACCTTTGCTAACTGCATCTTCATAGGAATATTTTTTGCTGTAGCCTGTTATTACAAGGACATCTGTATCATAGTCTTTCTTTATTAGATCTGTAAGCTCCAGCCCGTTTTTTCCGGGGAGCACTATATCAGCTAGTACGACAGAAAAATTTTTTGTTTTTAGCAAGTCGAGCGCCTCTTCTGCACTGGAAACTAAAGAAGTGTTGTATCCGGCCATCTTAACAAATTTACGCAATAAATTCCTTACATCAGGATCGTCATCAACAATTAAGATGTGAATATCATTATCTATTGTTTGATCTGTATTCATTGTCAATAATTTCTGATTGTAACTACTTTGGTATCTTTCTTATATTAGCAAAGGCTCTATTTTCTATATCAATTTAGCCTTCCGAAAGTAATTAGATCTTGGAATAAGCACCGGTATTGAGAAAATCATGAACACAATACTGGGGAAACGGTTTTCTTTAAAATATTGAATACATAGAAAGGCAGATCATGTCAACCGATTTTAAGACCCCATTACCTGCTACAAAGTAGTTCATTCATCGGCCCTTAGTTTGAGACCTTTGCAAAACGTCCCCTTTTGCCTCCCGCTACTGCGGGATGTCAGGCTCAACATTTTGCACGAAGTGAAGCTTTAGCGCTATCCTCGTTCGATATTCGATATTCAATGTTTTCAAACAATTAAAATCATTCCCCAAAAACCCCACGGTGTCAAGTATGTATAAAGATCAACTTTACATCGATGCCAGATTTTTCAGATGTGAAATTGTTTTCCATGAAAAGGCCTCATGTTGGCAAGGCATTATGGCGTTGTTAGTGAATAAGGGGTCCGATACAAGATCATAACGAGAGGACTTAACGGCTTTACTCCATAAAGCCGTGTGGGGGATTGGGGAATAATAAGCAAGCACAGGTATTATTCCACTTTTTTTAACCGTTTCGATTGAGCTCTCAATGGTATGTATTGGCTGTTCAGGTAGGCCCACAAGCAGGTAAGCTCCCACTTGGTTCTTTTTAAATCCTGCATCATTTAAAAGGGAAACCACTTGAAAAAAATCTTCTTTTGTAACCTTTTTATCAAGTTCGGTTCTGTTTTCAAATAGGGTAGTTTCAAGACCTAGACGCAGCGTTTTGAAACCTGCCCTGAACATCAAACGAGCCGATTCTCTTGAAATCTCTCGAATGTGAATTGCATTAGGTGTATGAAAACGTACATCAATACCTTCTTTTATTATCCCCTCAAGTATGGGAATAGCATGCTTTTTCGCATCAACAAGAAATGCATCATCATAAAACACGAAATCCTTTACATCAAATTTTTCATTCCAGTATCCTATCTCCTCTACAACCGACTTTGGATTGCGTACCATTCTTTTTGGATTGAGGAAATGGGATGCACAGTATGCGCAGGTAAAAGGACATCCCTTTGAAGTAAGAAGCGGTATATAGGCAATTTTTCTTTGCATACCAAATGCCGGATAAGGATAAGCATCCATATCATCAAAATTAATTCTTGATCGAACTGAAAAGCCGGTATATTCTTCAACAAGCTTGAAAATATTTTCTCCATAAGACCCTGTTGCGACTCTGTCTGCGCTCAAATGCCTTATAGCATGATTCCGGCAGAGGCTGGCGTATATTCCACCCAGGACAACCGGTATATTCGGAAATATATCTTTTAAAGCCTCTATAGTTTCCTGAACACCTGTATACCAGTAAGTCATAAGTGAAGTAATAAGAATGAGATCAGGTTTTGAAATGGATAAAAGATCGTTTTTGAACCATTTCTTCTTGATTCCGTATCTGGAAAAGTTTCGAGGCACATCTTCCAGACCTCTTGGTTTAGGGATTCGGGTCTTGAGATATGGACCCCTACCGTACCTTGTAAAAGGTTCGGTTTGTGTCGCCTCCGGATGAAACCTTTCGAGGCAGTCTATATATGAAACAGTAAACCCGTGGTAATCAAGTATTGATGCCAGGGATAAAAGCCCCAAGGGCTTGGCCCAAAAGTCATAAGCGGCAAAGTCGTGTATCCATGGGTTTATAAGAAGAATATGTGGTGTATCCCGTCTGTTCATATATATGTAATTGTAGATGGCAGATTGATGATTTTAGATTTATGGAAGTTGCTCGCGCAGCGCAGGCGCTTGCGCCGCGTGTCGCTCCGCTGTTTTGACGCGAATTGGTGTGCTAAAATTGAAAGATTTCTTAAATCAGAAATCTGCAATCAGAAATCTGCAATCGTTCTAAATAGAGACACAATACCGGCTAAAATTTTTTGCCATAAAAAGCACAAAATTAATTATTAAGCACCTATCAATATCATATGTTATGCTTGGGTGCTTATCAAGCCTTTACTTTAGGTCAAAATTGAGCCCCGAGAGGAAAGATAAGCTGATTTTAGGAGATTTAAAATTTGACATCAGGCTTTTATATTTGGTAGAATTATCATTATAAATCAGCAACAAATTTCAACAATTTAAATCCGGCATTATTTAATGGTGTGATGTTATGATTAGCGTAGTTTTAATGGCAGGATATAGCAACAAACGTGCAGTAAAAAAGTATAGCAGGGTAGTTGCGGAAAATTACGGCGAGAATTTTATTGAGACGGGTTATAAGCCATTAAGGGAATTTAAAACGGTTAAGGATGGCAAAGAAGAAAGCAAACCTTTGATACAGTATACGCTTGAAAAGCTTTTTTCGATCGATTTTATTGATGAAATAGTCATTGTAGGCCATCAGATGCTCCTTGAACAGCGTCTGGGCAAATTTATAAATGAATTTGAAAAACCGTGCTCTTTTGTGAACCAGAATTCAAGAATCCCTCCTAATATCATTAAGAGTTTCAATATTATACAAAGAAAAGTCAAGTACAATTCTATTGCAGGAAATTTAATCAAGGGGTATGCAGCAAGTGCGGCCTTTCAAAATAAGAAGCATGCGCTATTTGTTGCCTCGGATTCACCTTTGACAACAAAGGAATTTATTGAGCGTTTCCTAAATATTGTTCAAAAATACCAGGAGAAAGCTGCCTTAATATTTCCAGTAGTACCCATTGATGAGAATAGAGACAAACTTGGCAGATACCCACTTAGGCTCCTGAATGGCACAGAGTATCAGCTTTCCAAAAGAAAAGATATGTATGGGAGGCAAGGGTTTAGGCTATCCTCCTTGATGTTTGCAAATCCATATTTATTTAATATTAATACTGCTAACATCGCATACAATCTCCGAAAATGTCTTAATCCAAATGTTCAACTTAAATTATTCCGAATTACGCGCGGTTTAGGATATTCAAATGTATATTCAAAATATTTTTTAAAGAAAGATTTGAGTATAAAAGAAGTTGAAAACATTACTTCTGAATTTTTCCAAGGCAGGCTTAAATTAGTTTCAGTGGACGGAGAAGAAGCAACGTATGATTATGACGGTACCGATTTTGAATATATCATGATAACAGATATGCTGAATTCCACTCGGAAGGTATCTTCTCAAAAAAACAGGGTGAACTGATTTACTAAAGGTTTCGATCTCCTCCTTTACACTCATATTGACTTCCTATTTATTATATTCTACCATTACTTTTTGAGAAGTTACGTGCCCACCCACAAATAAAAGTTTCGGTAAATTGACAACATTTTGAAATTAAATTACTTTTAGAGATAAACAACCATCGAAACCCACATGGAATTTTGGGAAAAAAGCAAAAGACAAATACCAAACAATTGGCTTTAGATCTTATTTGAGATTTGTTGTTTGTAATTTGTTATTTCCGGTTTATCCGGGTTAGGAGCTTTAATATGATTGATACCGACGATCAATTGGGAAAAGATAGTATCACCGTTCGCCTGATTACTTTGATTTTAGATATGCCATATGACCGACAGTTGGCCTTGCTAAAACAGTTAGAGGGTATTCCCATGACGACACTCGACATAAGCGACAGAGATGATCCTAGGAAATCATATTCCGGTACCGTAAGTTTTACTGCGAAGGATCGTGCTTACAAAGGTGCCAGTAAAGATTTAAGCAGTGGGGGAATGTTTATCGAAACCAATGAATCTTTTTCCGTGGGGGAAATAATTACATTAACTATTCCATTTTCCGATAAGAAAAGGGATATCAAGGTTCCTGCCGAAATAATGAGAATAACTGATGAGGGGATCGGTGTGAAATTCATAAAAAAAGAATAAAAATAATGCAAATGTTTTCTTTATCTTTGAAATACAACTAACTTTTTTTCTCCAAACTTCATTGGCAAAATTACTGCCAGAATACTCAGCAAAAAAGCCACAAGAAAAGATCCAATCACCCAGACCCACTGAAGGTAAGTCAATTTATACCCCTTTATATCGGCCATGAAAACCATATAGACCGGCCCTGCTTCGAGAATGGTTACAGTTCCGATATAAGCGGCGGAAAGAATCATAAAAATAAGACCGCCAAAGCTAGAAACGGACTGGGATGGATTTTCAGAGACAAAGTCAGGATAGGCACCCCCCATACCGATTCCCATTGCAACCACGCCCGGAGTCATGAAAAAAAGTGTAATCACGGAAAGATACATCATGAAAGGAGTAACATTCAAAAGCATATTAGTTGCTATGACAAGAATTTCAGAGAGAATTAAAAGTGGAAAAAGGTAAATAAAAAACTTGATCCATAAAAACGCTCTGATGGATATGGGACTCGAACGGACAATCCAGAAGGCATTCCCCTCAATACTGACCGATGGAAAAGCAAAACGGGCTGTTATTGCCGTGAGAACAAAAGCTGCCAGGGCCATATTCAGAAAGGAAAACAGGTTTTGAAGATAAATGGTCTTGATAGGAGATTTTTCAAAGGGAAGCACCGAAAAATTATAAAGATAGATTACAATGAGTGCACCGATTAAAAAAATTTGCGACCACTGTGTTTGATCTCTCCAGAAAGTCTTTATTTCCTTTATAATAAAAGCTCTTACCGGTCCGTCTAAAAAAGAAAAGAATATGTTAAAACCTTTGCTTTGGGTTTTAAAAAGTCTAACCAGAGCGGCCTGAGTCTTTGAGAAACCTTTGAAATAAAGGACTTTGGCCACCCAGATATCCACAAAAATTATAAAAAAGGCTCCACTCCATGATAAAGCCAAATGAAACATTGCATTGCTATTATTCCCTGTAAGTGCAGCCTTTAGGCTGTCAAAAGCCCAGGTGCTTGGTAGTAGAGGGGAGGATGGAGTGCTTAAATCTTTAAAATAGAAAAGAACCGAAGAAAAGGCTTCAGGGTTTACCAGACGTTCCGGTTTTAAAAGGCGAAAAGAGATATATAGGATGATGAGCACGGCAAGACCCAGGAAAACGAAAATGCTTCGGATGCGGCTTGCAGGCAGGAGAACCACGGCCAGCAGAACCACCAGAGCACTTAGGGCAGATGATATAATACACAGTGGAAAAAGCGTAAGGACAATATCTATATAGAAAAAAATTCCTGTCTTATATACGATACCATAGGAAAAAAAAACAGGAATGGTATAAACGATGACCATCCATGAACTGTCAAGAGTGCTTTCGATCCACCTGGCAAAATAAATTTTCTCACTTGGAACCGGCAGCGCATGAACCAGAGCAAGATCCTTACTTAAATATAATTTTGACAGGGAAGTGAGTATGGAGCTGAATATCAAGAGAGAAAAAAATACAAGTAGAATCATGGAAAGGAGTTTGAAAGCTAAGATATCGCCAAAATTCTCCACTTTCTGGAAATAGACCAGAACACGATGGGAGACAGCAAAAATACCTACCCAGAAAATAGTGCCGATACCGGCAAAAAGAAAAAATCTGGTGTTCCCTTCATTTGCAATGCCCCTGTTTTTAAAAGACCACAAACGGGGCTTTAAAAGCATAATCACCTGTTTCATGAATCGTTTTTTTCCTCGGTTAGCTGAAAAAAAACCTTTTCCAGATCTCCTTTTCTTATCTGGGCAGCCTCTTTTAAATCGGATATTGTTCCAGTAGCGATTAAAGAGCCCTTGTTGATGACCCCGATCCTGTCACACACATCTTCAGCCAGTTTCAGTGTATGAGTAGACATAAAAATTGTGGTTCCATTTGAAGAAAGCTCGCGGAAAAGATTTCTGACAATTTTGATACCTTTTGGATCAAGCCCCACCATTGGTTCATCGACGATGATCAAGCGTGGATCATGCAGGAGAGCAGCCGACATGATAAGACGCTGTTTCATCCCGTGGGAATAAGATTCAATCAATTCATGGGCCCGATCCAAAAGGGAAAATATACTTAAAAATTTTTCTGCTTTTTCAGAAAAGTTTTCCAAATTTATACCGTAAAGGTCTGCGGTAAACATTAAAAATTCCATACCGGTAAGCTTTTCATACAAAAACGGTCGATCCGGTATTAATCCTATTCTCTTTTTTGCTTCTTCAGGTTGACTGGCCATGTCAATACCATCCACGGTCACAGAACCTTCTGTAGGCTCCAGCAGGCCTGCCATCATAAGGATAGTTGTTGTTTTTCCTGCACCGTTCGGGCCGATGAATCCGAATATTTCTCCAGGGAGTATATGAAGGTTTAACCGATCTACAGCCTTTGTGTTGCCAAAATGTTTAGATAGATTTTTTAAATAAATCATTTAGACTGCTCCAAAATTTCAAGTTTCACTTTTCCTATCACTCCTATCAAATCAATTTGTTCTTTAGGTTCTCCGCGCACAAAACGAATGTGAGTTACATCTGCAGGCATCTGCCCCATTAGAGAATCAATAGTAACCCATTCGCCCAGATAAAGAACATTCCATGCGTGATAGTAAAAGCGACCATTTACATATACCAATCCAGCCTCTATCTGGGCAGGAATACCAGCAGCCCTGGCCAAAGCCGCCATAAGCACTGCGTGTTCGTTACAGTCTCCCATAAGGTTTTTCAGAGTATCCAAGGCGCTGGGAACCGATAGTACAGGCCTTTTATCAATATTTTTATACATCCAGGTCATAAGTTTTTTTGCTTTAGACAATAGAGAGTCGTCCGGAGACACGATTTCAGATACTTTGTGTTTTATTTTTGGATGGTTGGATTGGATAAAGGGACTGGGCTTTAAAAATTGCTCTTTTTCACTTAAATGCATCTCAAGCATATCGAGATGATCTTCTTTGAGGATGGTCAATATCCCGTCTTCGAAATTCTGCCGTCCTCCATTTAAAAAGAGGCCTTCATTTTTGATGCCGTAAATTTTCAAACGCAGTTTTTTTAGTTTGCCTGCCTGATCTATTGGTATATCAGGAGTAACAGCAAATATTGAAGTAAAATCCTGGCTTGCGGCCATAGTCATCCCTTTTAAGGCTTC
>JAUVVS010000094.1 GCA_030604545.1 Deltaproteobacteria bacterium
CTCTGTCTTCTGCCCTCTGTCTTCTGCCCTCTGTCTTCTGCCCTCTGTCTTCTGCCCTCTGTCTTCTGCCCTCTGTCTTCTGCCCTCTGTCTTCTGTCCTCTGTCCTCTGTCTTCTGTCTTCTGTCCTCTGCCCTCTGTCTTCTGTCCTCTGCCCTCTGTCTTCTGATAACTGATCAAGTATGAAAACAATCCCCATATATCACCCTTTTTGTTGACCCATCTTCAAGCCCTAATACCAGTGCGCCGTTTTCATCAACATCAATTGCAAAACCTTCTGATACCTCATGGTTGGCAACGATCTTGACATACCTGTTCAGGGTCAATGTATATTGCTTCCATTCAGAAATCACATTATCCAAAGTGACGTTATTAAGCCGCTTTTCAAATTCTTCAAGATATCGCGCGAGTATCTCCTTTTTTGAGATTTCCCTTCCCAATACCTTCTTTAATGAATCGGCCATCGGTTCTTCGGAAGTCGGATCATTATTCACATTTATGCCTAGGCCGATATTTAAAAAAGTAATCATATCGGCTTCAGCCTCCATTTCCGAGAGCATTCCAGAAATCTTTTTGCCATCCACCAGGATATCGTTGGGCCATTTTACCATGGCTTTTATCCCGAACATATTTCGCAAGATTTGAGCGAGAACAAGCGAAGCAGAAAAGTTGATTTTAAAGCTCACAACAGGGGAAATTTTTGGTCTAAGTACAATGGTAAAATATAGTCCCCCTTCCGAAGAAAACCATATCCTCTTCAAACGCCCTCGGCCTTTTTTCTGACGTCCAGCGACCACCACGGTAAAGTCAGGGCAACCCTTCCTTGCTAAATCTTTTGCAACATCCATCGTAGAGGTTACTTCGGAAAAATAGTGAATTTGTGACTCTCTTTCCGGAAATTCCCACGAGAAAGGAATATCAGGAGAATTTATAAGCCGGTATCCTTTTGGCGTTCCAATGATACTATATCCGGATTCCCGGAGCCTGCGTATGTGCTTCCAGATGGAAACCCTTGTAATACCAAGTTCAGAACTGAGCATTTCTCCGGAAACGACTTCATTCTCTTTTCTTAATATCTTAAGTATTTGACCCTTCATTTTCTATACTTCTGGTTAGCCTATTAAGTTTATTGGTTAACGAAATTGCCGAAGCTTGTCAATCATATTATGAGACCTTTGCAAAACGCCCCCTTTTGCCCAATTTCTGTGCCTGCCCCGTGAAATGCGGAGCCTATTTCTCTGGGGTCAGGCTCAACATTTTGCACGAAGTGAAGCTTTAGCGCTATCCTCAAAATACTCAATGTATTCCTGTGGTTAAAATTTTCGCCTTCCTTGAATTTGAACAAAATTGAGCATTTTTCAAAGGTCTCACTTTAAAAGACGCCAAAACTCAGGAAAGAACTGGTTAACTTTACAACTCTTTGAAAAAATGGATCTTTTAATACATGGCATTTTGACATAAGTCAGACAAAAAAACAAGAAAAAAATTATCTAAAACGATATATGATGAATTCGTCTTTTTACGAATTCATCATATAATAAACAACAATTTTTTCTTTACATATAAATAGACTTATGCTATAAAAATAGGTTTTACTAAAATATTAATAATACTATCTTAAACGTAATTATTTAGATTTTTTACTATCTTTTTACCTCTAACTTCTCTTTGTGCATTAAAAGGCTAATCATGAAAGATAAAGATATTAAATATTTTAAAGAACTTTTAGAAAATCGCATAGAAGAACTTTTGGCACAGGCTGATGATACTGTCTCAGGTATGATATCGCCAAAAGAAAATCTTCCGGATCCTACTGATCGAGCTCTGCTGGAAGCAAACCGAAATTTTATGCTTCGAATAAGAGATAGGGAGGGCAAGCTCATAAAAAAGATTAACAAAACTCTTGAACGTATTGAAAACAAAACATTTGGAGTTTGTGAAGTTTGTGGTGAAGACATCTCCCTAAAACGCTTAAAGGCAAGACCGGTTACTGCTCAATGTATTGATTGTAAAACAAAAGAGGAGGCTTTAGAAAAAGCCCTTGGATTATAATAACAATGTAGGGATTGACCTTCACATCCATTCAACCGCTTCAGATGGGACACTAACACCATTTGAAATCCTTAATATAGCTCAAAAACTTAACCTCGGGGCTATTTCTATTACAGATCATGATACTATCGATGGCTCAAAAGAAGCCCTTCGGATAGGTATGCCTTCCCCCCTAAGATTCTTAACCGGTGTTGAAATAAGTGTATCTTCCCCTCAACCCTTGCTCTATTCAGAAAGCATTCATATTTTAGGTTATTCTATCAATCTTGATGACCCTATTTTAAATCATACACTTGAGGTTCTTCAAGAAGCTAGAAAAAACAGAAATCCACAAATTTTAGAGCGTCTTAATAATCTAGGGATCGATATCACGTTTAATGATATCCTGAAGGAAGCCGGAGATGGTCAGGTTGGAAGACCTCACATTGCCCAAAGCATGGTAAATAAAGGTTTTGTCAAATCGATTGATGAAGCATTTATCAACTATTTGGGAAAGGGAAAACCGGCATATGTTGATAAATTTCGCGTTGATTGCTCTAAGGCTATAAAAATAATACTGGATTCAGGAGGATTTCCAGTACTGGCCCATCCCATTCTTATTAAAACTAAAAACGATAACATCTTAGAAGATCTGGTTGTTACTTTAAAGACCATGGGATTAAAAGGAATAGAAGTCTATTATCCCCAACACTCTCCCGATAATATTGCCTATTATACTAAGCTTGCAAAACGATACGGCCTGTTGATGACTGGTGGTACAGACTTTCACGGTTCTTTAAAACCAGACATAAAAATTGGATTGGGAAATGGTGATTTTTTTGTACCTTATGAGCTTTATGAAAAGTTAGTCAAAAGATGGAAAAAATAGATATTCGTGAATTAGAAGCAAAACTTTTATATGAATTCAAAGACAAATCGCTGCTTAACGAAGCTTTGTGTCATAGCTCTTTTGTAAACGAACAAATAAATTCCAGCTTGGCAGATAATGAACGTCTTGAATTTCTGGGTGATGCAGTTTTAAACCTTATTGTGGGACATATTCTCATGAAGCGCTTTCCCGACTTAAAGGAGGGTGACTTGTCAAGAATGCGTGCCAATCTGGTAAATGAATCACAGCTTGCAGAGATTGCTCGTACCATAGATCTTGGTTCTTATATACTACTTGGTAAAGGAGAGATTCAGACAAAGGGCAAGGAAAAAAATTCCATCTTGGCCGACACATTCGAAGCTGTTATTGCCGCTATTTATATAGATGATGATTTCGATGCTGCATTTAAAATCATTGATAACCATTTTGCAACCAAGCTCAATTCAATTACAATATCAACTGCAAATCGAGATTACAAAGGTAAGCTTCAGGAGCTTGTCCAGACGACCCATAAGGTTATACCTTCTTACAGAGTTGTTTATGAAAGTGGTCCAGACCACGACAAAACCTTTAATGTAAAAGTAACAGTCTGTGAACTACAAGCTGAGGGCACAGGAAGGAGCAAAAAGGCGGCTGAACAGAATGCCGCAAGGAAAGCCCTTGAAATTTTATTTGCGGAATAAAGACATATGGGAAGCTTTAAAAAGCATTTTATAATCCCAGTCTTCTTACCTAATGTCGGCTGTCCTCACCAGTGTGTTTTCTGTAACCAGTCGGCTATCACCGGCAAAAAGCGAAATCTACCTTCACCCAAACAAATTCACTCCTGGATAAATGAGTTTCTTAAATATAAAGGGGAAAAAAGAAATAAGGTTCAGATCTCATTTTATGGGGGAAATTTTCTGGGACTCAAAAGGAATCATATACAATCTTTACTCCATGAAGCCACAAAATTTGTTCAGTCAGGGACGGTTGGCAGCATCAGGTTTTCCACACGTCCTGATACCATAGACAAAGAGCGCCTTGATAGTATTAAAGATTTTCCGGTTTCGACAATTGAACTTGGCGTCCAATCTATGGATGATCAAGTACTATCAATGTCTCAACGGGGTCATACATCCTTAGACACTGAAAAAGCAGTCAACCTGCTAAAAAAGGAAAAATATGAGATAGGCTTGCAGATGATGGTGGGACTGCCCGGTGATGATGAGTCTAAATCACTTGCCAGTGGCCGAAAAATTGCAGATCTTTCTCCTGATTTTGTGAGAATTTATCCCACAGTTGTCCTTGGAAACAGTCTACTTGCAAAGTGGTATAAAAGCGGAAATTATACACCATTGACCCTAGATGCATGTATTTCACTCGTTAAAAAATTGTACCTTTTATTTAAAAAAAGAAATATCCAAGTTATACGTATGGGGCTTCAGATCTCCAAGGATCTAGAAAAATATGCAACAATTATTGCAGGCCCGTATCATCCCGCTTTCGGACATCTTGTCTATTCAGAGATCTTTTTTGATATGGCCGTCGCTATAATAAAATCTGAAAAAGCCCTGCCTGAAATTCTTTTCGTCAAAGTTAATCCTAAAAGCATCTCCAAAATGAGAGGCTTAAAAAACAAAAATATTATCACCCTAAAAAAAGATTTTAATATAAAATCACTTAAAATTATTTCGGACCCTTCCCTTGCAGAAGACAGTTTGACAATTACAGATTCTCCTCCTTCTTTTAAGCAAGAGTGATCACATATCTAACTTATAAAACTCTTCAGTTTCGGTAAGTACATCCGGCTTTTTTGTATATTCAGTGGGGGCCGTTCCCTCCTTAAAGCACTCAAAAATAATCTTTTCAGACTCTGGAATTGCTAAAAGTCCGGTTTCAGCATCTATTTTATGAAAGACAATTCCTTTAGGTACTCTAAAAACCCTGACAGGTTTATCTTTCAGCACTTTCTTCATAAAGCCAAGCCATATTGGGCTTGCAGCTCGGGAACCTGTTTCATTTTTTCCAAGCTCCCCCTCATCATCAAAACCAACCCACACTCCCGTAGTATATTGAGGCGTGTATCCCATGAACCAGGCGTCATATAGATTGTTTGTCGTGCCGGTCTTACCTGCCACCGGCCTTTTCAAAACCTTAACCCGCCATCCTGTTCCATGTTTAACTACACCCTCAAGAAGATTGGTCATAATATAGGCTGTTTTTTCTTCTATAACCCTTTTTTTCTCGTGCATAACCACATCAATTAAATTTCCATCCCGATCAACGATTTTCGTTATAAAAATGGGTTTTACAAGTTGGCCGTAATTTGCAAAAACAGAATAAGCATTGACGAGTTCGAGCAAGGATACACCTGATGACCCGAGAGCTATTGAAAGATCTTCGCTTATTTTGGATGTAATACCCAGCTTCCCGACGTATTCTATAGTATAGTCTATGCCGATATCCTGTAAGATCTTTATCGTTATAACATTCCGAGATTTTGCAAGCGCCTTTCGAAACAGGGTGGGGCCGAAAAATTTTTCCTTGTAATTTCTAGGTTTCCACTTAAAGTCTCGCTCAACATCCTTGAAAACAATCGGGGAATCGATGATAACGGTTGCCGGAGTATATCCTTTATCAAGAGCCGCTGCATATATTATCGGTTTAAATGCAGAACCCGGCTGCCGTCTCGACTGAACGGCTCTGTTAAACTGACTTTCTCTAAAATCTCTCCCTCCGACCATAACCTTTACATAGCCGGTTTCTGCTTCAATACATAGCAGAGCAGCCTGCGCCGCCGGGGTCTGTTCTAAAGCAAGCTGCCAAAGATCAGTATCTTTAATTTTATCTTTGATTTTTACAAGTATAACATCACCTGCGATCAAAGCATCTCCAGGATGTTTAATTTTTGATTCAGAGTAGTCAATCTCAGGATCCGGCTTTCTTGCCCATATCATATCGGCAATTTGAATAATTCCCTGATAATCTCCCATACGAACTGTTACCGTATTATCAATATCATTTACTTCAACCACAATACCTTTAATGATTTTCCCTTTTTCCAAAATGCTTTGCTCGGCCTGATGCTCCTTTGAAAAAGCTTCAATCTCTTCTGATTCAAGATGCTGTATAGGACCTCGATAACCCTGACGTTTATCAAGAGCTCTCAAACCTTTTTCAACTTCCGACCTTGCAACCTTTTGCATCTCAATATTGACGGCAGTATAAATCTTTAGCCCTTCTTTATACAGGACATCAGGACCATACTTTTCTTCAATATAACGCCTTATATGTTCTGTATAAATGGGAACCTTTTCTATATACCAATTCCGTCTTGGTTTTATATCCAACTCGGTATGTATTGCTTCAGTTGCTTTAGTGTTGGCTATATAACCTTCTGTAACCATGCGTTTTAAAACGTATATCTGGCGTTCTTTTGCCCTCTCTGGATGTCTGAAAGGGGAAAATCTGCTGGGGGCTTGAGGAAGACCTGCCAACATGGCACATTCCGCAAGGTTCAATGCTTCTGCGGATTTTCCAAAATAATTCTCTGCGGCAGCTTCAACCCCGTAAGCTCCATGTCCTAGATAAATTTGATTCAAATATAAAAAAAGGATTTCATCTTTGGCAAATGCTTTATCAATGCGATATGCAAGGATAATCTCTCTTATTTTGCGCCTGTAGCTTCTTGTCGGTGTCAAGAAAAATGACTTTGTAACCTGCTGAGTAATCGTGCTGCCTCCCTGTACGATGGCCCCCGCCTCGATATTCTTGAAAAAAGCTCTAATAATACTCCGCAAATCGACGCCCTTATGTTGATAAAACCTTGCATCCTCCGCGGCTATAAATGCATTTATAAGCATTGCCGGCAATTTAGACAGAGGAACTACAATTCTTCGTTCTTTATAAAATTCAGCAATTTTTCTGCTATCATCTGAATATACTGTTGTAATAACAGGAGGGCGATAATCCTTAAGAGAAGAGATCTTAGGAAGATCTTCGCTAAGATAGAAATAAACACCTATAATCGCAGACACACCGGAAATCATGCCAAAAGCAAATATCCAAACAAACCATCGGATAAATCTCCTAAAAATTCCCCTCTGTTTTTGTCTGGTACTCTTTTTTATTTCCTGATATAAAGCTTTTTGTTTAGACATAATCCAAATACTCTTAGATTAGACAGGATTTACCGGATAAACATGATATTACATTAAAATATATAAAGAATTGAAATCTTCTTATTTTTATCTTTTTTTCATTGAAAAAAGGAATAATCGCAAATATAGTTACTAGTTTACTCTCTTTTTTTTTATTGTGCAACATTATATCTACCTAATTAGTGTCTGAAGTAGGTTAAAAATTGACTTTGTTCTGGGTTATAATTACTTAAAAGTTTCCGAATTGTGAAAATATCTTTTTATGATAAAACTTGATTTTAATAAG
>JAUVVS010000276.1 GCA_030604545.1 Deltaproteobacteria bacterium
GGTCCCATGAGTATCCGGCAAGTTTTCCTTTAACATTTTCTGAAAAACCTTTTGGGCCATACATGTAAATGGTTTTCTCTCTGCCGAGGAATAGACGCAATAGCCTGTCAAAACCCGCAAAATGATCCATGTGAGTATGAGTAATAAAAACATGACTTATCTTAAAAATATCCCTCGCTGAAAGTGAATAAATATCGCCCAGATCAAAAAGTACGGCCCGCTTTTCAAATAGAAAGGGGATAAAAAGCCCAGGGTCATCAAAAGGCCCATTGACTAGCCTGGGGTGGAAGGAAGGTCGCATTATTGTGGCAGGAATTTTGTGACTTGCTGGTTAATACAAAAATATATGTCTTCATCCGAACCGAAAATATCAACAATATCTTTGTGATTTATAAGCTGTTCAATAATAAAGGCGGCAACATAAATGCTTATGACATGAAGCTGAGGCGTAAGGTTTCTAAATCGTGCAATTTGATAGTCAATATCAAAATCTTCAGCACGGCCTAGCTTATCGAGACATTTATTGATCTGTTCTTCAAGACTATTTTTATTTGTGGTCTCCACAAGATTGTTTTCAACAAGCTTCATTGCAATGGCATTTGAAAGAGGATCAATACAATCTTTTATACCACGGATCGCCATTTTTCGTGCACGTTCCTTTGAAGATTCAATTTTTGATATGATTCTCGATTCGCTAGTACTTGGACGAAATACCTTTGGCATCGAACATCACCTTCTTTGTTTATTTTTTGCCGAGTAATAATGATAAACTCGTAAAAAGTCGAATTCATCAAGTTTTAGGTTTTAAGTTTTAAGGTTTAAGATATTTTTTAGTATTTAAATTAGGCACTTAAAACCTAACACCTAAAACTTAAAACCAAGTAAAAAGACGATTTTCTACTTTTTACGAGACCATCAATAATAATGACAATTAATTTTGAATGCAAGGAAAATCTATGTTTCCTCAACAACAATTTGCGCTGTCTTCTTATTATTCCATCGGTTCCAACACAGACGAAATGAAATCTTATCAAATGATTCATTTAAAGGGATGCCGGTATTGATGTTGAATTGAATCGCCTTAAAGGTTCTATTTTTCTTACCGGAAGACTGTCCCAAAATCATTCGCCTGTGGTTTTCACCAACTATTTGTGAAGATAACACTTTGACGTTTCTGGCCATAAAAAGCGGCTCAGGGTTGCCTGCGCCAAAGGGTTTTAGGGATTCAAGTTCGTCAATTAGTCCATCTGAAATATCGTCAAAATCGAGTCCATAATCGATGGAAATCGTTCGAACAAAATCATCAGGTTCTGTCATCTTTGCAACAGCATTTTCAAAGTTTCTTTGAAATAGATCTATTTTTTCAGCCTTGATTTTCAGCCCTCCAGCCATAGAATGGCCCCCAAAGCTTTCAAGATCGCTTGAGCATGCCTGAAGGCCTTTATAAAGGTCAAACCCAGGAATACTCCTGGAAGAGCCTTTTCCGACATCTTCTTTTACGGCAATAAGCACAACAGGACGAAAATATATTTTCACTATCCTGGATGCAACTATTCCAAGAACACCTTCGTGCCAATCAGGATGCGATAATACTAGAGATCTTTTTGAGAGAAGGCTGGGATTTTTTCTTAGGTTTAGCAGGATTTCATCAAGTATCTTTTTCTCAATCTCCTGCCTTTTGACATTCATGCTGTTTAGTGATTCGGCAATATACTTTGCGGTTTCCTGTTCTGTTGTTGTCAAGAGTTTAACAGCTGATTTTGCATGATCAATTCTACCTGCAGCGTTTAATCTGGGCGCTAACTTGAAGGCAATGTCTTGAGTATCTGTAGAGTGCATTTTGATTCCACATGTTTCTATGAGTGCATTTATGCCGCATCTATTGCCTGAATTGATAAGATTAAGCCCTGTCCATGTAAATATACGGTTTTCATTAAGAAGGGGAACCATATCGGCTACGGTCCCGAGCGCAACAAGATCACAGAAATTTTTAAGATTGGGCTCCGGCCGATTTTGCCAGAAATGCATGTCACGTAAATATTTTCTAAGCGAGATTAAAAGATAAAAGGCCACACCAACGCCTGCGAGGTTATCAAAACCTGAATTGCAATCATGTTGTTTGGGATTTACAACAGCAACTGCCTGTTGAGGTCTCTCAGAGATGTTGTGGTGGTCTGTAATTATTATATCTATTCCGTTATCTCGTGCTGCTTTAACAGCACGATGACTGCTTGATCCACAGTCTGCCGTGATGATGAGCTTTATGCTGTTTGGCAATGCATAATCTGAAATATGCTGAACTTGTAAACCATATCCCTCTTTTATCCTATGAGGGATATAGTATGACACATCTGCTCCGACCCAACGGAAAAACTCGAAAAGAATTGTTATGGCGGTAATTCCGTCAACATCATAATCGCCAAATATCAAGATTTTTTCATTGCTTGCTATGGCTGAAAAGATACGACTAACCGCTATATCCATATCTTTTATGGAAAACGGTCCTCGCAAATTATTAAGGGAAGGTTTAAGGAAACTGGTTGCATCCTCTGCAGAAACAATGTGGCGATTCACTAAAATGCTTGCTATAATAGGATTACATTTTAGAGCCTTGACAATATTTTCAACCGAAATAATATCAGGTTTCAGAATTTGCCAATGCTTTTTCATAAAGAAGCCATAACTTATAACAAGAGTCAGGACAACTAAAAACCGAAAACTATTTTTCATTTATTGCATTCTGACTTTTTTTATTGAAAAGCAACGGGTACAGTGATACCTTTTTCTAATGAGAGGTATCAATTTAGCCTTCCGAAAGTAATTAGAACTAGCAAGCTTCAAAGGTTGTTAAATTTTAAATAGTGTAATTGTTTGAGCGTATTAGTGAGAGTTAAGAAAGAACAGAGGTTCAGATTGGTACATCTTAAAGGCTGGCAGACATATGTAGCTTATCTGTTTTATTTAAAAGACATTCGCTGTTCTTTCTTTACTCTTACTTATGCGTGAGTTTTACACAGTTTAAAATTTAATTACCTTTGAAGCGGCCTTGTTTTCAAACAGCTAAAGTATTACGATCATTTCAGAGTCGCTCGTTTAATAACATTTTCCCCATATTTTTTTGTAATTGTATCAACGGCCCTGTCCACCTTTTCCCAGATAGAATTTTTCTTTTTATTATCGTTGAAAAGATTCATCTGTA
>JAUVVS010000254.1 GCA_030604545.1 Deltaproteobacteria bacterium
GCGTTTTGAAGTTTACGGTCAAGAAAAACCTTCCCTATTGACTTATCAAGGGCATTATGGCGACCAACGTCCTCGGCAACCGATAAGAGTTCAAAATCAGAGTTATACAGAGCTGCTGCATGTGATGCGCGCGTCTTGTCTCGTAAAGGTTGGTGTATGGAAAGCTGTTTCAGCCGGCTAAGGGCCATTTTTATGTCTATTTTTCTATCATCTTCCAGGGGTTGGATGATCTGATAAAGATCCTTTACCAATTCCTTTCCGCAAAGGCCGCAACTTGTTTGACTGATAAAGCCTCGTCTGTCAAGGAGATGAGGTATTTTGTCCCTCCTTGATTCTTTCAAAGTAACAGTTACCACATTTGTATCTTCACCATCGCAAAATGCAAGTGATTGAAAATCGTCAGGAGCGTCAACAATACCTTCACCAAGGCAAAAACCGGCCACATGCTGCATCTCATCACCTGGAGTACGCATTACAACTGAATAAGGTTTTCCTTCAACGCGTATAGATAGCGGTTCTTCACCAAGGAGTTTGTGTTGCCTGGAAACGCTTGATTTTTCATCCCAATATGTTACTTTATGGTTGATTGAATTATCCAAAGGGGCCTCACTTTGCGAGACAATCGAAACAAAAAAAAGGAGCTATTGGCTATTTCTTTAAAAAGTTATACCAGGTTCATAAAGAAATGAAAATGAGCTAAAATGCCTAAAGTTATTGTGTTGTTAAACGCCTGAGACTAAAAAACACGATTAGAATATTGATGAATTCGTTTTTTACGAATTTATCAATATTGCTTTTTATACATTTTTGAAATAGCATAATCAAGGGAAATAGATAATAATAGCAATTGTAATTTAAATGAGTTAAAAATTTTCTTGACAAATTATACAGACAAATTGATACTTAAGGTTTAAAAAATAATTTACCGGCTTAAATTTACGGAGGCAAAGAATGTACGCTGTAGTTTCATCAGGTGGAAAGCAATATAAGGTTCATGAAGGAGAAATCTTAAGGGTTGAGAAGATTTCAGGGAATATTGGCGATCAAGTTTCTTTTGATAAAATTCTTATGTATTCAGACGGTGAGAATGTAAGGATTGGCAGGCCGGTTCTTGATGATGTAACGGTTCGAGGTCAAATCGTTGAACATGGAAAGAACAAAAAGATTATTGTTTTTAAGTATAAACGGCGAAAAAGATATCGCCGAAAGCAGGGACATCGTCAACAATATACCGCAATAAAAATAGAAAATATTGAAGCATAAAGCTCAATTCCTCAATTTACGATAGGGAGTTTGAATAATGGCACACAAAAAAGCAGGCGGCAGCACCAAAAATGGACGGGACAGTAATGCACAAAGACGCGGCGTAAAAAGATACGGCGGGCAAAAGGTGAAAGCAGGCAACGTACTGGTTCGCCAGCTGGGAACAAAAATACATCCTGGAAATAATGTTGGAATGGGTAAAGATTACACACTGTTTTCTACCATTGATGGTATTGTTGCTTATGAACGAATGGGACGTTCTCGGAAAAAAGTCAGCGTTTATACAGAGTGAAATTCATTGATGAAGCGATTATCACCGTTCAGTCCGGGGCAGGCGGAAGCGGTTGCGTAAGCTTCAGGCGTGAGAAATTTATACCTCGTGGAGGACCGGACGGTGGAGATGGGGGCAAGGGCGGCGATGTCATTCTGGTGGCAACATCGCAAAGACGCACCCTCTATAATTTTAGATATAAAAGACATTTCAAAGCAAAAAAAGGTTCTAACGGTCAGGGCAAACAGAAGACCGGAAAAAACAGTTCAGATATTATCATTGAAATCCCTCCCGGAACAATAGCCCGTGACGTCAACACCGGAGAAATTATAAAAGATTTTGCTAAATCCGGCGAAACCTTTGTTGTAGTAAAAGGCGGAAGGGGAGGCCAGGGCAATAAGCGCTTTGCAACATCAACAAAGAGAACACCCCGTTTTGCTCAACCCGGAGAACCCGGCCAAACAAAAACCCTCGGGCTGGAGCTGAAACTTCTCGCAGATGTTGGTATTATCGGTCTTCCCAATGCCGGTAAATCAACCCTTATCAGCGCAATTTCCTCAGCGCATCCAAAGATAGCCAATTACCCTTTCACAACCTTAACCCCCAATTTAGGTGTAGTTCAAGTGGAATGGGGAGACCCTTTTGTAGTGGCCGATATACCTGGTTTGATTGAGGGGGCTCATAAGGGTGCAGGGCTTGGTATCAATTTCTTGAAGCATATAGAGCGAACACGCATTCTTATTCACCTGATAGATGTATCTTCCATTGACCCGGATGATCCTCTTCATGCCTATCATACCATAAACAATGAAATTACTATGTTTAATAAAAAGCTTTCAAAAAAGCACCAGATCGTGGTTCTTAACAAGCTTGATATAGCCGGAACCAAAGAAGCGGCAAATATATTTCAATCAGCCGCAAAAGAGGAAAAAGTAATTTTAATCTCTGCAATTACGGGAAAAGGAGTTGAAAATCTAAAGTCAAAAATTGCGGAATTGCTGAACAAAACGCATGAAGGATAAAAGAGAAACGTAGGTAACCGTTCACCGTTCAGAGGTTCAGGGTTCATGGTTTACGATTTAACAACCTTTAAGCTTGTCAGTTGCAATTACTTCCAGAAGGCGAAATTAATACCAAGTTTCGAGTATCAGGTTTCGAGTTTTAAATATCTGAGATTTTATAATGGTTAACATAATGCCTCGAAGAACCCAAATTGGACTACTATAATGCGTATTGGGCTGTTTGGTGGTACATTTAATCCTATTCATCTCGGACACCTTCATGCTATTCAGGCAGTGAAGGAAAAGTTTGCCCTTTATAAAAGTTACCTTATTCCATCTGCCATTCCGCCACACAAGACTACGGGTGATGTGGCTGATGCAAAAGATCGTCTCGAGATGATTCGTCTTGCAATTTCAGACTATCCTGATCTTTCTCTTTCAGATGTTGAGCTAAAACGTTCAGGACCTTCATTTACAATTGATACTGTTAATTATTTTAAGTCCATTCTACCTGAAGATACTAAGCTGTATCTTATTATGGGGCTTGACGCCTTCCTTGAGATTGATACCTGGAAATCTTATACTGAACTATTTATGCTTATCTCATTTATTGTAATGGTTCGGCCAGGTCCGGGGCTTGATGAGCGCTCGACAAAGTGGGAAACGCTTGAAAATTACTGTAAATCTAAAATATCAGATGGCTACAAGTTTTCTATGTCACAATCATGTTGTATCCATGTTGGGAAAAAGCCCATTTTTATCTTTGATGTTAGTCCGCTCGATATTTCATCAACAAAAATTCGTAAATTTATCAAAGAAGGAAAATCTATTCAGCTCCTAGTACCGGGAAAGGTGGAAAATTTTATAAAAACTAAAGGATTATATCTATGACTGATGATCCTAATCTGTCTTTGAATTCTAGCCTTGATCTTTATGTTAAAGCAGCTTTGGGAAAAAAAGCTTTGGGACTTGTCGTGCTTGACGTACGTGAACTTAGTTCTATTGCAGATGTGTTTATTATATGTAGCGGGCGCTCAAACCGCCAGGTTACAGCCATTGCAGAATTTATCCAGGTGGATCTTAAAAAACACGGGATAAGACCTCTGAGCGTAGAAGGTAAAAAAGAGGGACATTGGGTTCTGCTCGATTATGGTCATGTGATTATTCATGTTTTTTATGAGTCAATGCGTAATTTCTATGATCTTGAAGGGCTCTGGATAGATGCAAAAAGGATAAAGACCGCGAGTCTCATAAAGTCGGAAAATTTGACCACAGAGATCGCAGAGATTTCTGAGATTGGAAATGATTAAAATAACCCGCGATTCATAATATTTTAGCTGTTTGAAAACAAGGCCGCTTGAAAGATAATTAAATTTTAACCGTGTAAAACTCGCGCATAAGTGAGTTTAAAGAAAGAA
>JAUVVS010000119.1 GCA_030604545.1 Deltaproteobacteria bacterium
CCATAAAGTAGTTTACAATTTTTTTACACACCCCTACTCGTAATCTTAATTGTAATCCTAATCATAATCAGCTTAATTACGATTAAGAGTAAGATTATGATTAGGATAAGGGAATGATATTCTCACATATGCTATTCTGTCTGCCAACTCAAGACCCTGCACATCCATTTGCCCGTTTTCTTGTCATTTTCCCTGCGGACGACGGCTACAGTCGTCGTCTCCATTTCGTTTAAAGTTGCAGTAGATTCGATTCGAAATAAATCGCTTGAAGCTGTAATGAGCCCTGGATCTATTTGAATATCACTGCAGCCGGGAGCGTTTTTATACCATGCGGGATCAGAAAGATCATTAATATATTTCGAGTCGGTGGTTTCCTGACGATAGTTGAATATTAACAGGGCAAAATCTTCGTTTTCTGAAGGTAAAAGTGCTATCAGTACCGGAAGCTCTGCGGTGTTAATATTTATTTTCCCTTTATATGTAAAAGTGTTTTTACCCGCACTTGTTATACCGTAAATGGTCATATACCTTGAAATTCTAAACATTTCTCCAACACTTTGGTAAAGATCCCGTGTAATGCCCTTAATCAGAACAAGCTCACCAAGATGGTCGATTGGGCCGTTTCTGCAGGAATATGGAGGATCGAGATCCTGATAATATTCTGATTCTGCTCCATTTAATCCAGTGATTGCATCATCATCTCCGAAGTCCAGCCAGTCTTTCACAGAATTTATAACTGATGTTGGTTCAATCTCTTTAAGTGACTCATCTTGAGAGAATAAAAGTCTCAACAAACGGTCCCACATAATCCTTTGGGATTCATTAAAATCACGGCCCTCAGGGTATTTCACAAGTGCGTTAACTTGAATCCTGGCGAGTTCATCGCTGATTGTTAAAGTAGTCTTTCCATTTTCAAAGGGGATATCCTTTAAAAGTTCATTTATTTTTTCAGAATTAGCCCAGTCTTCCTGTATAGAGTCTATGGTTGATTCATTTTTATCTTTTACCAGCATTGCCATAGCGGCATTTATGCCGGATGATGCCATATGTGTAAGCGTAACACGATCCCGGGCAGCGGCTGTTGAAACGGCTGCAAATCGCATCTTTCTGTGCAATTCCAATGAAGCTGTGATTATTATTGTGATAATCGTTAGCGTTATTAGGATTGCTATTCCACGGTTGTTATTAAATACTTCTATTGGCATTATTATCCCTTCAACCGATTTGTACCCTATAACTTGGTAACGTTACCATAATTTCGAAAAAATGAGAAGTTGAATCATTTCCAAGCTCAAGTTTTATACCTATTGATTTAGGGGTGGCATATTTGAACTCTTCAGACTCGGAATCCCAAAGGTCGTATTCTACCCCGTCATGATCGTAATATTTGAATGCAAGCGACTTAACGTCTTCACATAATATAGGATCCTTTCGATTTTCTTCAAAGGCCTTATAAGTATACAAGCTGTCCGCACGTCTTAAAACATAATTATGCTCACCTTCGGACTGAATATAATAGACAATTTCAGCAATTCCTTCTTGCATGTTTTTTTCAAGATATATGTGTGCCAGTGAAGTAAATCTGAGTCTTGAAAAGCCAACGCCGCCTGGATATGTAAAGTCACCAACAATGCGATAAGGGTCCGGTTTATCATCTAAATCTGGAGGAGAATATTTAGGGTGCATGGAAATATGTACTGCATGCAAATCAAGAGTCATTCGGGCAAGACAATTTTTTGCCATATCATAAGAGGCAATACCCTCATGGATGGTTTGGATATTAGAAAATACGGAGTTATATGAAATAAAAAGAGTTGTAACAATAATACTGAAGATAAAGAATGCTATCAGTATTTCAATCAGGGTAAAACCATAAATCCCTTTCTTAATGATGCATACCGGATGCCGAATGACAGACGAATGATGACTGAGGACAGAGGGTGGATTACTGACGACGGACGACGGATGACAGAAGACGGATGATGGATAACGGATAATCACCGGATTTAGATTGCTTGCATGTGACAAATTCTTATTCATGCAAATGCTTATTTGTTCTGAAACTTTAATTAATTTATTCATTATTATATTAATTGGTTACTTCTATTTTTTTTAGACTTTCTGAATCAGCTCCAAGTATTTCAGACTCAATATTATCCATGGAAACGCTCCAACTATAATTCGGAAAATCATCTCCAAAATTTCCTGATTCGGCCATCTGATCATTTAAGGATGTTGCCTCAAGTTCAGCTATCTTGTTTTGAGCCAGAAGGGGCGCGGTTGAATAAAATCTTGTAGCAAGATTCAAATTAATAGTCTGGGAATGCATTTTAAAAATAGCAATGAGGACGATGGCAATTATTGAAATTGCTACCATTATTTCAAGGAGTGTAAAGCCAAAATCCGGCTGCCTTTTTTCAATTTCCAAAGTCTTCATAATGTTCAAACAACTTTACCTTTGATAGAAAAGGTTCAATAAGAAAAGACAGCCTTTTATTTTCGTTATCTTCAATATGAATGAATACCTTATCGGAATATCCATTTTTATAAAAACAGATTTCTGCTTCACCAAATGAAACCTTACCTTTGCCGACATACTCAATATCAAGCAGTTTTACTTTGTCAGGCAGCTCGTATGCTTTTTGTTCTGCGTTTTTAAGCTCCTCTGGAGTCATTGATTCGCTTGTTGACCATAACCTATTATTATCCAAGCTGGCATGCAGAATATAAAGTTGCTTCTTTAAAACTGCATTATCTTTAAGAATGTTTACTTTTCCGATAATCCAGCGTGAAACTTTTTTTGTTTCGTCCAATAGAGTATAATTCTGAAATCGGGGCATGGAAAAAAAGAGTATAATACTGATAAGTGAAACTACAACAATGACTTCAATGAGTGTAAAACCTAAATTTTGCCTGGTACGTAACATATTAATTTAATATAATTGAAGATTGAAGCCCGCCCTGGTGCGAATTGATTGGTAAACACTAACGGCGCTGTAATAATTCTCAGGGTGTGGCATAAGCATCCACGCAGATGAATTAGGTCTGGGCCAGGGAATGAAGATTTAAGGAATTTTTCCATTATTCATTTTAGTACCGGCTTGATGTTCTCTAAAAGTCTATGGAAAGAATGGAATTTCCGATTCAGAAAGAAGTTTATCTGGAGCAGACAAGGTCAAGGAAATTATTCTATTTCCCAGCTATTTATATCCTTGTTTTTATCTTCGCCTCCAGGAATACCGTCGGCACCGTATGAAATGATTTCATAAACACCATGAACACCAGGGGATAGATAAACAAAATCGTTTCTCCAGGGATCTTTTGGTAGTTTTCCTTTTTCAAGATAGCCGCCCTTTCGCCAATTTTTGGGAAGTGCTCCTGTAGTAGGGAATTCAATCAGCGCCTGTAGCCCCTGTTCAGTATCAGGATACATACCGGTATCCAGTTTGTATAATTTCAAGGCTGTTTCCAAGCTTTCTATCTGTATCTTTGCCTTAAGCTGTTTTGCTTCCTCCGGACGTCCCATTATTCTTGGTACAATAAGTCCTGCAAGAATACCTAATATTACTATTACAACCATCAATTCAATGAGCGTAAATCCAAGGTTGCCGATTTTCTTTATCATAATTTTTTTATCCATTATTCCTCCATTATTATGGATTGGAACCTGCAAAATACTACATTATAAGTTGATTCATTTCAAATATCGGAAGGCATATTGAAAGAACGATAAATCCAACGATAACACCCATTATCAGTATCATAATAGGTTCTATTAATGATGTCATACTCATTATACTTGATTCCACTTCATTTTCAAATATATCTGCAACTTTTGCTAACATGGATTCCAGTTCCCCGCTTTGTTCTCCAACCTGAATCATCTGGATGGAAAGATTTGGAAAGAGACTGCTTTCCGAAAGAGCCGCACCCAATCCATGTCCTTTGCCGACTTCTTTTGCAGCCGTATCAATTGTATTGGATATCAGTACATTTCCTACTATATTTTTAACAATTTCAAGGGCAGACAACATGGAGACGCCGTTTTCAAGTAGTGAGCCAAGGGTTCTGGAAAAACGGGCAACAGCCAGTTTTTTAGCTAAAAGGCCGATGACCGGCAAATAGAGTATGGTTTTATCCAGAAAGTAGAGACCCGTTGCTGTCTTTTTTAATCTGCGAAATATTATCAATGATCCAATTATCACAATAAAAAAAATCCACCAATAAGATTTAAATATATCGCTAATGGTAATAAGAAATCGGGTCGGAGCGGGGAGAACCTGATTCATGTCAGTGAAAATTGATGTTATACTTGGAACAATAAATGTAAGAAGAAGAAACAGAACAACAGCTCCAATAAAAGTCATAAAAACAGGATAAGTTAAAGATGATCTAATCCTATTGCTTAAAGCTTGTTGTTTTTCAGTAATATCCGCAAGACGTTCTAAAACGATTTCAAGAGATCCTGAAGATTCTCCTGAGTGTACCATGTTCACATAAAGCGAGGAAAAAATTCCTGGATATTGAGACAGCGCATTGGCAAAGCTGTTGCCTTCAACGATTGAATCCTTGATCCGCGCTAATATTTTTTTAAAAGCATAAGATTTGGTTTGAGGTATCAGCGTATTAATAGCTGTAACAAGTTGAAACCCAGCACTAATTAAGGTGGATAATTGTCTTGTCATCATTGAAATTTCTGACGGTTTTACACGGGTAAAGGGGTGAATTATAGAAGAAAAAAGGGGCTCTTTTTTTTTAGAGGCGTCATGAACCTCTTTTAATGAGACGGGAAAGATTTTAGAAGATCGAAGATTTTGACGGGCTGAAAAAGGGCTATCAGAATCAATGATTCCAGTGATGGCCTTACCTTTGATATCTAAAGCTGTATATTCATATACCGGCATTTTTAATAACTCAAAACATTTCTCAAAGTTGTTTTTTTGTAATATTTTAGCATTATGAAAGGACAGAGGCAATCAACATGTAAAAAAGGGTAAGAAGATGGTCAGGTATGGAGTCTGTTTCAAGCGGAGCTATTACAATAATGTTTGACACGGTAAGCGTTAAGGAAAAGTTATTCGTGTTGATACCCAATGCTGGACCTAAAGGATAAAAAAGAAGCATAAAGTATAAAGGTCGAACCAAATTGAATCACAATATGTTTATGCCCGGTCTTTTATATATGCTATTTTATCCTTTGCAAGATCATTTTAGCCCTCTTTTTCTCCAGTCTGACCAAGACATAGTAATGATTGATTGGCCCATAAATTCCAATCCTATCATACCATCGTTCAATTACTTCAGTAAAATTTAGTTCAGTATCTGATAAAATATCAATTATTTGTCCGGAATACTCGCCGCGCGTAGTGCTTATAGTCAGACCTTTACTTGTTACATGAGTGAAAATTGTTCGACCAAGCTCCGCTCGGGCACGTTGGATTGCCTGGTCCCATGCTTCGCTTGTTTTTCTGGTTTGCCCTGAAATGCCAACTGCATAAAAGTATCGATCATCACTTGTAGTTGAGTACAGCCATTCGGGAACGCTTTCAGCTCTTTTATCCGGACCGGACCGACAACCAGTATGTATTACCGGAGAGAGAATAATCAGAAGGCCTAAAATGGCAAATTGCCGCAATTTCATATCTTGTCCTATCATTTATTCGGCCCGTTTCTTATAAAACTTCTAAGCCGGACGGATATGTGGAGTCTGTCCAAAAAGGCAGGGCCTTGCAAGCCCTGCCTCTGATGTAAGGTATTCAGATTAAAATCTGAGATTACTCCTTCTCTTCCATCTTTTCAAGTTCCCCATGCATCTTTTCGGCATTTTCCCTGACGTAGTCCCGAACTTTGCTATCCAGTTCTTTGTGTTTATCCAGTGCATCTTTAAAAGCAAACATGTCGAGCTCACATAGTGAATAAAATGTTCCATCTTCCAGATCTAACCAGCGGTCTACAATTGTAGCACCGTGGAGTGTTGTTTTTGAAAAGGTCTTCAATGCATTCTCCACATGTTGCTCTTCCGAAGATGCTGACATGTCGCCGGCCGTGGTGGAGGCCATGTAGTCTTTGGCCAGCACAGCAACATATGTCTCAAGAGTTTTTGCAATTTCTGCCCTTGCACGGTTGTCGGCAGTTGTTCGCAAAAGGGCCTTGTTCTTGATACCGGAAGCCATACCTACTCCATAAAAAACCTTTCCCTTATCTATATCAAAGGCGCCGCTTCCCTTCCAAACCCACTCGGGTCCTCTAAACACCTTCTTGGCTGGTGCTGATGCGCAACCCGCAATAAAAAAGATTCCCATAGTTGCGATAATACACAAAACTACTAAATGCTTTGCTTTCATGTCTACCTCCTTTTCTTGAGTATGATGATCTTATTGTTCACCTCTTACATTGAGACCTTTTAAAAGGCTTCCTTCCTGTCAAAATTTTTCCTCGAGCTGTTTCTTTCTTAAATACGTGGGCTTGAGATTTTTTTGTTGCTTGCTCTGTTAAGATAACTTTCTGCCACGTTTAATAAGACTCTATATCTCAAACCTTGCAATTATTCAACTATTATTTTATGGAGCCGTCTTTATAGTTCTTTTTTTATTATTTTTTC
>JAUVVS010000064.1 GCA_030604545.1 Deltaproteobacteria bacterium
CTGTGATCACATAGTACGCGCCAAAGTGAGGACATCTACCTGCTTTGCACCGCCACGCAATAGAACCTTGGCACATTCATCTACTGTTGCTCCCGTGGTATAAACATCATCCACAAGGAGTATCCTTTTGTCAAAAACTTTCGAGGAATCTTCGATACTGAAAGCATTCTTTATATTTGCCATCCGTTTCTTTCTGCCCAAACCCGTCTGTGGTTCTGTCCAAACACTCCTAATAAAAAAATAATCTGCTCCCTGAATATATGGTATTTCAACATTCAAAGACCTAGCAATATCTTCCCAGTCCTTAATTAAAAGAAAGGACTGATTAAAGCCCCGCTTCCTTAGTCTTTTTTTATGAAGGGGAACGGGCATAATAATATCTATGCTGCTCATATCCCAATATCGAATAAGCGTAGAGAAAAGGAGCATTCCAAGTGGTCCGGCAAGCTGAACTCTTCCTTTATATTTTAAACAATGGATTACCTCCATAAATGTTTGGTCATAAACACCAGAGGCACGGGCAATCCTGAATCTCCTTGGTGACACTATACATTCACCACAAATATGATCCTCCCCTTCGCGGCTTTTAAACATAATGCCACATTTGTTGCAAATTGGAGATTCAATCGACAAAAAACCTCTTGAGCAGGATGGACACAAAAAAGTAGCCATCAACATGCTAAAGTTAATATTATTTCGATAATTTAATAAAGATTTATAATAAAGACCCTTTTTTGGAAAACAGCCGTTTTGAGCTTGTATTAGATGGAAAAAAGATCCGCACACTAAGCACTGCGTTGGGAAAAGAGCCTCTCTCAAAGATCTCATTATCCGTATCAGTGTTTTTTTAAGACTAACCAATATTTTCTACGATCCTTTTGGCAAACTCTGAGCACTTTACCTCTTTCGCCCCTTCCATTTGACGGGCCAGATCGTATGTTACCGTACCATTTTTTATGGTAGAAACAAGTGCCTGTCTGATTAATGTTGAAGCCTTTTTCCATCCAATATAATCGAGCATCATCGCTCCTGAAAGAATCAATGAGCTTGGATTTACCTTGTCAAGACCCGCATATTTGGGCGCTGTACCATGTGTTGCTTCAAAAACCGCACACATGTCACCGATATTTGCGCCTGGAGCCATGCCAAGCCCGCCGACTTGAGCTGCCAGTGCATCAGAAATGTAGTCTCCATTCAAGTTAGAAGTTGCAATAACATGGTATTCTTCAGGCCGAAGAAGCACTTGCTGAAACAACATATCAGCAATACGATCTTTTATTAAAACCTTTCCTTCTGGTTGTTTGCCGTTGCAAATATCAAATAGTTCCTCTTCTGTTATGGTCTTATCCTTAAACCTCTCCTTGGCAACTTCGTACCCCCATTTTCTAAAAGCCCCCTCTGTAAACTTCATAATATTACCCTTGTGCATCAGGGTTACACTCGGCAAACTTTTATCAAGCGCATATGAAATCGCCTTTGTTACCAGTCTTTTGGTATTTTTTTCGCTTATCGGCTTTATACCGATACCTGTATCACCCGATAGGGAAAACCCCATCTCTTCTTTAAGAAAGGATATAATAGATTCTGCTTCATCACTTCCTGATTGCCATTCAATTCCTGCATAAACATCCTCCGTGTTCTCTCGAAAGACGACCATGTCAATCTTTTCAGGATTCTTCATAGGACTTGGAACAGCATCTATATGCTTTACAGGACGGATGCAGGCATAAAGATCAAGCTTCTGCCGTATCGCAACGTTTATGCTTCTCATCCCTTTTCCCACCGGAGTAGTCAACGGTCCTTTTATGGCAACCACATATTCTTTGACGGCATCTAGAGTTTCCTTTGGCAGCCACTCACCTGTTTTATGATACCCTTTTTCGCCGGCATAAAGCTCAAGCCACGATATCTTTCTTTGGTTATTATACGCTCTATGTACCGCGCTTTCAATAACCATTCTTGCTGCACACCATATGTCAGGACCTATTCCATCCCCTTCAATGAAAGGGAGGATGGGAAAATCCGGAACATATTGGATACCGTCACTCTGTTTTATTATTCTGTCCTTTTTTTCCATAGTTATATCAATTTGTAATAGTTGAGCCACAAAGGCACCAAGACACAAAGGTTATATAATATAATTCTTTGTAGGCGTTCACATGTTCAGATTTCACTCCGTTAAATTCCCCGAAGCGAACCCTATTCTTTGTGCCTTTGTGCCTTAGTGGCCGAACTTTTACTTCAATTTTTATATTTTCTCTGCCTGAACACCTCATACATGACAACCGCACCTGCCACGGAGGCATTCAGAGAATCTATCTGTCCAGCCTGAGGAATAGAAATCAGAAAATCACAATATTTTTTTATAAGTGGACGAATACCTTTTCCTTCTCCACCAATTACAACTGCTAAAGGATAAGTTAAATCACTGGCATAAATTGATTTCTCTGCATCCTTATCCATTCCTGCTATCCAGAGTCCTTTTTTTCGTAAGTCCTTAATCGTATTTGCCATATTAGTTGTTTTTGCCAGAAAGACATGCTCAAGGGCACCTGCAGAAGCTTTGGATACGGTTGGTGTAGGTGAAGCTGATCGATTTCTTGGAATGATAATACCGTCGACCCCGACACAAACCGCCGTCCTGACCAGAGCGCCTAGATTTTGAGGATCTAAAACATTATCTATAATCAGTAAAAAGTTATCACAATTTGGCAACTTAGGTTTATCAATGATATCAGAAATATTCGCCAAGGGATATGGACTTGCCTTTAATCCGATTCCCTGATGCATATCGGAACCTGTTATCGATTTGAGCTGATATGGTTTTACACTTTTTACTGGAATTTTTAAGGATTCTGTAATCTTAATCACCTTTTCAAGTCGCTTTGAAATCTTATCTTTTGCAATATAGACTTCAAAAAAGTCTCTTCTGGCTGCCCTGAGGGCTTCGAATACAGGATGAATCCCATAGATTATTTCAGTCTTCACTTTTTTCTTTGTGCCTTTCAATAAATCAACGATTTGATAAATTCCTATACTATATAGTTATTACTTGAGCGGTATTTACTTATTATGGATACTAGCTCAGAAACAGCTGATGGCAGCTTATCATTCACAATAATATGACGGTAGATGCCCCTTTTTTCCATTTCCTTTTCTGCGTCCGCAAGACGTTTTGCCATCACATCTTTGCTGTCAGTGCCTCTAGATTGTAAACGGGTACGAAGAGAATCCAATGAAGGGGGCATGATGAAAATAGTAATACTATCAGGATATCGCTCAAGAACCTGAAAAGTACCTTGAACATCAATATCTATAAGAATATCTTTCCCGGAAGATAAATTCTTTTCTAGAAATTCGGCGGAAGTGCCGTACAAATTACCATGAACCTCTGCCCACTCCGCCAATTTATTTTTTTTAACCCTTTCTAAAAAATCATCTCTTGTAATAAAATAGTAGTCATCTCCATCCTTTTCCCCTCGCCGGGGCTTTCTTGTAGTATATGATACCGAATAAAGTAAATCTTGAAATTGATGCTGTACGGCATTGCGAAGGGTTGTCTTTCCTGTACCTGACGGAGCAGATATAATAAAAAGATGACCACGGTTATCAATTACGTTTAATCCTTGCTTTGCACTGGATTGGTCTATTTCCCGATTATTCATAACAAGCTATTGTTGTTCTAAAAGGGTTGCATAACGCTGGGATATTGTTTCAGCTTGCATGGCGGAAAGGACAACATGATTGCTATCCATGATAATTATAGAGCGGGTTCTGCGGCCATGTGTTGCGTCGATAAGACGCTTGTCATCTCTGGCTTCATCTTTAAGGCGCTTCAGCGGTGCAGAATTGGGTGATACGATGGCTACAACTCGATCAACAACAACAGTACTTCCAAATCCAATGTTCAACAGACTTTGATCCATATTACCCCCAAATATTAGTTTCTTAGTTCTGAAATTTGTGCTTTTGTGGTAAAAGATTTTAGCTGGTATTGTGTCTTCGAACGATTTCAGATTTCAGATTTCAGATTGAAGATTTAAGGAATTTTCCCATTTTTATTTAAAACAGCGGAGCGACACGCGGCGCAAGCGCCTGCGCTGCGCGAGCGACTTCCATAAATCTAAAATCATCAATCTGCAATCTACAATCCCATAGTTATTCCACGTTCTGTAACTGCTCCCTTATCTTTTCAAGTTCAGACTTAACTTCAACAATCATATGGGAAATATTTGCGCTTTGTACTTTTGAACCCATGGTGTTGAATTCCCTGTTAAACTCCTGTAACAAAAAATTAAGCTTCCGTCCTGCAGATTCATCTGAATCGATGGTGTCACGAAACTGCTTTATATGGCTCTTCGCTCTTAAAATTTCTTCTGAAATATCACTTTTATCAGCAAGAAAAGCCGCCTCTTGGGCTATACGCACAGGTTCTATTTCAGCCACACCCTTGGTTAAAACCGATATACGCTCTTTTAGACGCTCCTGATAATACGACAAAAGATTATCAGACTCTTTTTCGATCTTTTCAATAGATTGTTCTATAAAATTAAGCCGTCCATGAAAATCCTTAGCGATAAAATCCCCCTCCTTTCTCCGCATTGCATCAAGATCATCTATCGCATTGTTAATACAATCTTCAATAGCAGGCAAGCCAGCCTCAATGTTCCTATTTCTTTCAGTGGGCATTATGACTCCGTCCTCGCGAGCCAAAAGGTCTACAGATATTTCAGGATCAAGGTTAAAATCATTTTTCAATCGTCTAAGGGCATCATGATATGCTTTGGCTTTTGGCATATTGATTTCATAATCATATCCTTCATCGAAATCTTTTTTGATCTGCACCTTAGCCTCGATGTGACCTCTCGTAACCCTTTTTGCAATCAGACTCCTTATTTTATCCTCCAAAAGATGATACCCGTGTGGAACACGCAAAACAATGTCTAGATGCCTGCTGTTGTATGATCGTATCTCAAATATGACCATGAATCCCTTATTTGTTTTTTCCACCCTTGCGTAGCCGGTCATGCTTTTTATCATTTTTTTCTATTTTATATTAGACAGGATTTACAGGATTAACATGATATTATATTTCTCTTGCCAAAGTCTGCTGATTTAGCCACAGGAATCATTGCCTGAAAAAGAACTCTGGTAACCGTTCTCCGTTCAGAGGTTCAGGGTTAAGGGTTTAAGATTTTTTCATATTTTTGCTTGTAATCTCAGTGCAAGCTCGCTCGGCTAATTTAAAGGCTTGAATGAATTCTGCATTAGATTCAAAATCAAAGATTTTAACTACCTAGCAGTTAAACTTTGAACTCTAAACCGTGAATAGTTATGGTGTAAGACCGTTTTAAATACCGAAGAAAACAAACAAACTCGGGGCTTGTTTCCGAATCGAATGCTTCAGCAATATTGTGCACAGTTCAGATTTGTGAGGTGAACCAACAATTTCTGAACCCTGAACCTCTGAACCCTGAACCCGTGAACGGTTACGAACTCTGCTTTAAATCAGCTATATATTTATTACGCACATGTTCAAGGTAAGCAAGCATGTTTTTATCGGTATAATCGGGATATGTCCAAGGTAATTTTTGAAAAGCACCCTTCGTATAAATCAGTGTCAAATCGGCATAAATGCCTTTCCCGATATAAATCCTGTGAGTATAATTTTTTCCTGTTGCCAAGACAAACCTTTCATGAAGCATATACCCCGGATCTATATTGACCATCCTTTTACCGTTTTTTGAATATTTTAATTCAAGATCATTGGTTATGTCCTTTATCTTTACCAGATCATTTTGTTTTATTAATTTTTTAAAGGCCAGCAAACGCCTGAAAAGAGGTGCCCCCATTTCAGCTTCATAATAGTTTGTATAATCAAAGGGTAACCATGAACTTATCAGGTCAATAACATCAAATTGTTCTGATAGTTCTTTTGCTAAAGGATCAAGAAGGCCATTTTCCTTCATGAAAAGACCTATAATAAGTTTTGCAGGCTTCGGGCTCTTTGGGATACTCATGGTAACCGTTCACCGTTCAGAGGTTCAGGGTTCAGAGTTAACGATTTTTTTATATTTTTGTCTTTAATCTCAGTGCAAGCTCGCTCGGCTAATTTTAGGGCTCGAATGAATTCTGCACTAGATTCGAAACCAAAGACTTTAACCCTAATTGAGTCGATACTCAATGAGGTGTTATTCGTTATTTGTTAATTGCTATTGGTTTTAGGTTAAAGATAAAAAGAATTATATCTCACTTTTGATATAATTACAGAATATTACTTTATATTCATTCGAATTGTGAGGTGAACCTACAGTTTCTGAACCCTAAACCTCTGAACCCTGAACCCCTGAACGGTTACCCTCAGTTAAACTTCTATCGGTTTTGCCTCATCAATAAGCATAATTGGAATATCATCTTTTATTTCATATAAAAGCTTACATTTATTACATATAAGCCCATCCTCCGTATCGTTTAAATAAATGTCGCCTTTACATTTCGGACAAGCTAGTATATCAAGAAGTTCTTGACTTATGGCCATAGTTGCTCTCCTTTCTTTATTGGCATCTGCTATAATAATGCAATTATGATATTCTATAGCAAACAAAATGTGAGCTTGCAAAAACAATTTTTTTAAACTCTTAAAAACATATTAATGGTCTTGTAAAAAGCCTAATTTTGCTTAAAAGTATACTCTTTTTGATTTATGCTTTTTCCCTAATTTCATATGCTTATTTTCTATTGACACATAACCATCTTGTTTTTACAATTTTACGCACTGTATCAACTTAGCATATTGAAACAAATTGGTAGTTCAGTTATTTGACAGGATAACATGCTGATTCAAGCACATCAGGGCGGGTCTGTTATCCTGTCAAATATTTTTACACCGGTGAACTATTACACAAATTGCTATAAAAAGGACAAAATGAATCTACGAAAAAAAATCCAACAAATTGGTGAGAATTTCCTCTCTCGTCTCGCCCTTACTGTTCTACCTAATTTTCCTCGCAGCGCCATCCTTCTCATGTCCCAAATCTTGGGTGGCCTTGGGGTTATTCTTCCGATTCGTGAACGACGGATTGGTCTGGCCAACCTTCGTCTTGCCTATGGAAATTCAATTTCTGAAGCTAAAAAGAAAAAGATCATGAGAGATTCTTTTCGGACCATAGTACTTATGACGCTCGATTGTTTCTGGTTTACCAAAAATACTGAGAAACGTCTTCATACTTATGTTAAATTTGATTCGTCCTGTGAAATCTTTTATAAAACAAAACCAGCTGTTGTTGTTACCGGTCATTTTGGCAACTGGGAAATAATGGCCATTGCCGCTGCATTTCTAGGGTATCCCAGTGTTGTCGTCGCGAAACCGCTTCCTAATGCCAATATAGAACGCATACTAACTAAGTTCAGGGAGATTGCAGGACAACGCGTTGTCTCAAAAGATGGAGCAATCCGCGCTTTATTGGGCGCATTAAAAAATGGTAAAAGGGTTGCTTTTCTGCTTGACCAAAATACCCAGCCGAAAGACGGGGGAGAATTTGTAAAATTTTTTGGACGATATGTGCCCGTTTCACGCGCTGTAGCGAGGCTTTCTATCCACACTGGAGCACCAGTGATATTCATTTTTTGTATTCCCTTGGATGACGGTTATTACCGAGTCTATACTTCGTGTTCGATAGATCCTGAAAAGTGGAACGACAACAGCAAAAAATTTACTCAGGTAATTACCAATGAAATCGAAAAACAAGTAAGAAGCAATCCAAAATACTGGAACTGGGTATACAAACGCTGGAAGTATATTCCACCGGGAGAGCCGCGCGAAATGTATCCTTATTACGCTAAATATTATATCGACCCGAGAATGTCTGCTACAAATATCCACAACCAAATTGAAGCAAAAAGGTGATATTTTTTATTGCAACTCATTACAAAAATATAGGAAGGAAACGGACATTTAAGTAAAAAACAAATGAATTCATGTCATACAACTTAACAATTAAAACCGTCATTTGGCTCTATAATCTTGTCTGGGGAATAGCCATTCCATTGCTCCGCATAAATAAGCGTCTTGCCGAAGGCTTTGAGCAACGAACGCTTCAGCATCAAATGACGACAAAGGCAGACCTTTGGATTCAGGCAGCCTCCGCCGGCGAATCCTATTTGGCGTGGTCCCTCCTGAAAAACCTAAGTCCCGAACTCCCTATTCGTGTTCTAGTGACCTCAAACACCAGCCAGGGACTGGAAATCCTGAAGCGCGCAATCGATGATACCACCCCAAACAATAGGGGTATAAAAGTAAATTTGGCCTATTTCCCA
>JAUVVS010000082.1 GCA_030604545.1 Deltaproteobacteria bacterium
AATTCTCCAATCTTTAAGGTTCTATTTAACGTTGTCCGGAATATGATTGTATGGCTTCAATTGTAACGCTACATTTAAATAATTTTATCGAATAGTATATCATATCCGCAACATTACCAAATACCAATGTAGGTTGTCAAATCCTGAATTGCAAGAAACACCAAAAAGGTGGGTTTGAAGGAGGGAAATGCCCTGAATCTATCTTTTTAATCCAAGGCAATAGGTATTGATTTAGAAATCAAGCATTATCCGGTCTTCTATTTTTCCAGGTCAAAGGCAGAAATCTTCACCTGAATGATTTTCATGATTTGCTTTTGCAATCAATCATTTTGAAAATTGCTTTTACGGTCAGAATAACAGGAATTTGTGATTCGTAAGAACTTAATTATACAAAACGTATTGTTGATATATTCAGGACCGTCGATATTCAAGTATAGGATAATTATCTTTGAAATACATCACATTCAAAGTTTGATGACAAAAGTTATTGTGAGAAATTTAGTTTACCCATATGTCAGACATATCACAGGTTTTTGAAATGAAAGATACTTGCACCTTACGGATGAATATCTCAGAAATTAGTAGGTGAGATGGCTTAAAAATAACCCGCTATAGGGTGGTCGCAATAACCGCAGTGGGTTCCATCTAAGCGGTATTGAAGGATTTGGTAATTCACCCGTTCAATTAGGAGCTTGCCGCATGCCGGGCAATAAGTGTTCTCCGCATGATGGCCCGGGACATTGCCCAAATAGACATATTTCAGGCCGGCTTCGAGGCCGATCTCCCTGGCCTGTTCTAATTTGGCCACTGGAGTGGGGATAAGATGAGCTAGCCTGAAGTGGGGTACAAACCGGGTCACATGCCAGGGTGTCTCTGAACCCAGGCTACCACAGACCCATCTTGCCATCTCTTTTAACTCCAACTTTTGGTCGTTCATTCCCGGTATGAGGTTGGTGATAATCTCCACATGCATGCCCCAGAAATGCTTGGCGCGCTCCAAAATTTTCAGGATCCCGTCGAAGCCATCAATATTTGCAATACGTTTGTAGGTTTCGTCCGAAAACCCTTTCAGGTCCGCACGAAAGGCATTCAGATGGGGACCAATGAGGTCAAGCGCCTCGACCGTTATATTAGCGTTGGTCACATAATTGGTGAGGAGCCCAGCCTCTTGCGCCATCCTTGCAGAATCCAATGTATACTCAAACCACAGTGTCGGCTCGTTGTATGTCCAGGAAATCCCTTTACAATGGCCGTCATGTGCAAGCTGGACAGATTCTTCTGGAGTGACGGACCGTAAAGAAGGCAGCTCTTTTTCCACGTTAGCATGGGCAATCTCCCAGTTCTGGCATCCGGGACAGAGGAAGTTGCAGCCCAGGCTTCCCACGGAAAGCCACTGACTGCCTGGATAAAAATGAAAAAGCGGCTTGATTTCAATGGGTGATATTCTCATGGAGGATACCCGGCCGTATATGAGGGAGAAAAGCTTGCCGTCTAGGTTCTTCCGCGTTCTGCAGTAACCGCTTTTGCCAATGGCGATTTTGCACCGCCGCCGGCATAAATGGCACTGAACGGTATGATTGCCCAAAGGTTCATAAAGAAAGGCAGGATGCATAGTTCCCTAAAAAGGATCAATGTTAGGAGTTAACGTTTCATACCCCCGGAAAACAAAATATTTGAGAACGAAAAGGAGCTGTGTTATCTTTGAAAGAACAATACCATGGAAACATCAAAATGCCAGCTCAAAAAACAGGGCCTTGCGCCCGGAAGCTGTCTGGTCAATGTAGACGGAAAGCATCAGCCTGCATGTCAGGCAACACTGAAATATGAGCAGGGGAATATATACCGCCTGATCACCTCAGTTCACCTTTCACGGCCTGAAAATTATCTCTCCATATATCAATCCGGGTGTAATTTCTCCTGCCGAAAATGTCACTCCTGGTATTTCAGCAAGGTACAGGATGGGTCCTGGTACTCACCTGAGGACATCCTGAAGAAAAGCATGGAATACGAAAAGTTGGTGAACCTTGAGGAGCCCCGGGAAAGAGCGACCGCCTGGCATGCACAGGAGACATGCCGATGTTGCGGAAGCTGTGTCACGGATGGATGGCGGTCTAGCAACTGTCCGGGTATTCTCGAACCAGAGGCCGTCCTTCTTAGCCCCCAGGGTTTCGGCCCGGCGAGGAACATTGTCGCCTTCACAGGCGGAGACCTTACCTGTTGTCCCGAATTTTACGAGGAATGTGCGCGTCTTATCAAAATGCAAACCAACCTTTGCATCCTGATTGAAACCAATGGATACGGCCTCACACCTCAGAACCTTGATCGTCTTCAGGCTTCGGGTGTGGATGCCTTCTGGTTGGACATTAAGGCTCATGATGCCGAGAAACATAAATGGCTGACAGGATGTTCCAACAAGCATATCCTAAGACTTCCTGAAGAAATTCTCAAGCGGGGATTTACCCTGGAAGTTTTGTCCCTATATATTCCTAACCTTGTAGAAAGCGATGAACTGGAAAGGATTGCCCGGGATCTATCAGCGGTTGATCCAGCGATTCCCTTTACAATACTTGCCTTTTTCCCGGAACATCAGATGAAGGACTTCAGGAGACCCAACACGAAAGAAATGGTGGAAGCTTATACAAAAGCGAAATCCACGGGTTTGAAAAATATCAGGCTTGGGAATCTGGGTGTTTTTATCCACAATGACGAAGACAGCGATTACCTCATGGCGAACATTGACATGAGCGCGCTTTAAATTAACCCGATATTAAAGAAAATTGCTCGATGCGGTTGAGACATGTCAAGACATTGGTTACGGGGAAACCCGGAGTGGGCAAGACAACGCTCATTCAGAAGATTATTGAGCGGATGCGATCGGTCAACATGGCCGGTTTCTGCACAATCGAAATTCGATCCACGGGGTCTCGCCTAGGCTTTGAATTGCAGGGACTGAATGGAGAGCGTCGAACCCTGGCCCATGTGGATATTGCTAGCCGGAATCGGGTGGGCAGATACGGGGTGGATACGAATGGCTTCGAGGAGTTTCTGGAGACATTGGATCTGCTGAATCCGGATATAGAATTGATTGTGATTGATGAAATCGGAAAAATGGAACTTTTTTCAAAACGTTTTCGGAGTCTAATCCGCAGTGCTTTGAGCTCCGATAAACAGGTGCTTGCCAGTATTACGCTGAAAGGAAATGAATTCATTTTGGAAATCAAACAACGGTTGGATATCCACCTACTTGAAATGACCCATGGTAACCGCGATCACCTGCTGGAAGAAATAGTTGAAGGATTGTGTACCTACCCTTAACTGACGCGGAACTCCCAGATTCTGAACATGATAACTCACCTCGTCCCAAATCTCTATTTTTTTTGTTAAGAACCTCCCTGGTCAGTCAGACTTATCACAGGTTTTTGAGATGGATGATATTTTCACCTCCTGGCTGGCTATCTCAGAAATTATCGGGTGAAAACGCCGACTGTTTCACCCTGACTCTTTTCATTTAGGCATATAAGTTATCAATCCATTTCATGGCCCCTATGCCGCTTATTTTCCAAGATATCGCTCGGTTATTGAAAGATTCGAATGTCGTAATATGACCTTTGAGACGATTTCTATGGGCACGCCGGAACGAGATGTATAGGTCGCTGCATGGCGCCTCAAATCATGAGGCCTGAGATGAATGCCCATGACGCTACCGGCTTTGGCCACCATTTCCCTCGCAGCCTCATAACATATAGGGAAAATACGCTCATGAGATTGAATACCTTTTTGCCTGACGTAGTCTTTAAGCCTATCGGCGAGCCTCTGGGGTATGAAGATGAATTCCTGCTCTCTACCGCTTTTGGGATCTTTAAGCGTCAGTCTCCGCTCATAAATATCTGAGGGAGTCAGCTTAAGCACTTCACCGATCCTCATCCCGCCCCTTGCCTTTTGACTTTTACTTTCGTATAAAAGATTTAAATCCTTTCTAAACCGATTTATTTATTATGACAACACAAATTGAAATCGTGCCCTATGACGGGATGAATAAGGGATTTTTATCTCAGACCAAAACATGGGTGAATAATGTTTTGAAAAAAGCCGATCCCTCATCTACACCTCCATATCTCAGACTAACAATATGGAAAAATATTAAGGATGTCCAAGAGTTTTATTACCAAGAAAAGGAAGATCTTGGCATTGTAACTGGCGAAGAATCAGACTTTTTGGCTACTCATGAGGCCTGGAGAGGCTACTCAAGGATTCACATATGTCATGAAAAAGTAAAACGAGTTCAGGATCCAGTTATTGAAGGTGTTTTGCACCACGAAATAGGACATGCTCTCTTTCATGGAAGCATCGAATTTTATACGTTTAAATTTACAAATAGACTGTAGGAAGCGGCAAGGTTCAATGGTTTTGATTTACATCACCTCTAGCAGTGTGTGTATTTTTTCTCTATAGCAATAAAGGACTGGGAGGTGATACATTGGTTAACCAAAATTGGGTTTGGGTCATGTCAGAAATCTCTTCTTGAGTATATAATAAACGATATAGAAGAGGAACGAGAGGCTTGGGGAGTGGCAAAACACTCACCTGTTACAAAGAAAATTGCCATGGCCGCATTCCTAAAAATCATTTTGCCAATAGAGGCTATGATTTTGATAAAATTTGAAGATGCTCTAAAACTCAAAGATCAGTGGAAGGAAGCTTATAGTTGGCTGTCAGTGATGGAACAGGACGGCCTCCTGCGGGTAAGCCAGCGGATAATGAAATTTAGATAATCGCGTTTTCAGGAGAAATTAGAGAATGCAGCCTATGGTCTGATTGAAGAGTCTTTCGAAATGAAGGACGCATTTCAATAACATACGAGCGGTTGTCAGACATATTTTCGCAAATACCAGATCCAATTTGAAACGAATGAAAAGGACCATTTATCTTATCATCTCACTATCATTTACCTTATGCGTAGCCATGGCATTTACACCACCTAATCCAGGAGAAATCCTGCGAGCTATAGGAAATATAAAAGATCTTCCAATCACTTTACGGAAGGCATTGAATCCAAGCAATGACTTTGAAACCGTGTCTGTTCCGAACAATGGCGATTGGCTCGCCGAACATTTTGAGCACGGCCAAAGTTTTGACAATTTTATTAGCATCATGCCGGCTAAACCGGACAGGCATCGAAATAAAATCTACCTCCAACCTTTGGGCGACTTTATTGATGGTCAAAGCCCTTCCCTTGAAAAGTTGAAAGCATACACGGCCTCTTATTTTATGATGGATACGAATATCCTCCCGGTATTGCCTATCATGGGATCTAACCTAACTATCCGAAGAAATCCCTATACCCGAAATCGGCAGCTATTGACCCACGATGTATTGATATTGCTCAAGAAAAGACGGCCCATTGATGCATTTTGTGTCTTGGCAATTACCATGGAAGACCTGTACCCGGGTTCTTCCTGGAATTTTGTTTTCGGGCAGGCTTCCCCTCAGGACCGTGTCGGGGTTTTTAGCTTTGCTCGTTATGACCCGGTGTTCTATGGTGAAAAAAGAAGAAAAAATTTCCAAGTGATTTTGCTTCGGAGAAGCTGCAAAGTCCTGGCGCATGAAACAGGTCATATGTTTTCACTGGCGCATTGCATATACTTTCAATGCCTGATGAACGGCTCCAACCATTTGCAGGAGAGTGATACGCGGCCATTCTCCCTTTGCCCCGTTTGTCTGCGCAAGCTTCAGTTCAGTATCGGATTCGATGTGGTTGATCGTTATCAGAAACTCCTTGATTTTTACAAAAGGGTGGGTTTTGAGAGTGAAGCCGGATGGGTATTAACTCGTTTGAAACGAATCTTGAACTAAAATGGCTGGTACTTACTTTTCAACAGACGAATTGAAGCTTGGGATGAAATGAGTCTCAACAGCCCAGAGCATACCTCTTTTCAGACCTGTCCAGGGGGAATGCATTAAGGCTCATAGGATATATTGTATGAAAGGCCTGCCTTCATCAATCGTTCCTCCACTGTTCCGTAGAGCACAAGCTCTTCCACCTCGAAGTCTTCGAAATCTTTATGGATCTCCCTAAGCCTCCTCTTGAAAGCTTTGATGTTTTCAGGACTCGAAAAACTGACCATGACCGCTGGATGCGTGGTCACATTGAAACGAGCCAAGTTTTCTAACGCCCCCATTTGCAGGCCAAACCCTGATGACTTCGCTCCAGTCAGCCTGGTAAATTCTGTCTCTCCGGTCCCCTTCACGCTCACCCGAACGTAGAGGTTCCCAAACTTGGATAGATCCCGGGCATAGGCTGAGTCATGCCCAATCAGGATACCATTGGTCTCAAGAATGAAGCGGATATCTCCCGGAATCTGCTCAAAGACATGGAGAAGATGATCCCTCGCTAGGGTCGGCTCGTTCCCGCTGATCCTGACCTGTCTGAACCCCTTTTTGTAGGCAATGGTTGTTAGCTTCCCGGCCACCTGCTGTGGCGAATAAAACTTGCCGTACCGGCCAGGCCTCACGACCTTGTCCCAAGACCAGCAGAACAGACAGCGGAGACAGCACCCGAGGCAGTCTGCGGTTCCGATCCCTCCATAGAATCTGGCCGGCCGGAAACGGTAATACTTTCTCTGATTGCCCCTGCACACGATCCGGGCTGTCTCTTCAGCTCTCTCTATTGGATCGTAAAATTTTTTGATTTCATTCCCAATATGGCCTGAATCCGCGTTTAACATGATCGAATTCCCTTATGAATCATTTTACATCGATTCGGATTTGTGATCAAATAGAAAAAATAAATCTTTTGCTCTTTCATTCATTAAGGGGGGCACTTAGATTAATTTTCATATTATAGAAAAATTTTTTTCTTTGAAATGTCCGAAGAAATCACAATTCAATTAAATGATGAAAGCTTGAAAGTCCCTTCTGGCATAACGGTCAAGAAGGCTTTCCAATTGAGCGGATATAAAGTAACAAAGTTCCCTGAAAAAGAAGCGATATTTGTGCCTTGTGAAGTGGGTGGATGCTGGAGCTGCGCTGTTCTCATTGACGGAGAACCCAAACCGGCTTGTAAAACACCCGTAAGGGATGGACTTCACATAAATACATCATTACCGGAAAAACATCAGCCGAAAAGGATCATTCATGGCTTCACAGGGCACCCGGTCGGTGGCGTGGGGACACCCTGGAGGTTGAAGCGTATCCACACATACATTGAGGTCGCCTGCTTTACCGCAGGGTGCAATTTCCGCTGCCCTCAATGTCAAAACTGGGACATCACATATAATGGCAAGAGCAGGCCCATTACCCCTTCTGAGGCCGCCCGGAGGATGACAGATGCAAGAAAGGAATTTGTTGTTGATCGAATGGCCATTTCCGGTGGTGAAAGTACATTGAACAGGGCGTGGCTCATCGGGTATGTGAATGCACTTAAAAGTCTTAATCCCGATGCGGATGCCAGCATTCATATCGACACGAACGGCTCCATCCTCACAAAGGATTACATTGATGAACTTATTGATGCGGGCATGACGGATATAGGAATCGATCTGAAAGGCTGTACTACGGAAACATTTATGCGAATTACCGCTGTCAAAGAGAGAGGATTGGCCGCGCTTTATCTCTCAACGGCATGGAAAGCTGTGAGATATCTGGCCGAGCGCTATAATGATTTAATATTCACAGGTGTGGGGATCCCTTATAATGCAAAGTTGATTTCGCTGGATGAGATCGGCCTTATAGGCAAGAAATTATATG
>JAUVVS010000205.1 GCA_030604545.1 Deltaproteobacteria bacterium
CGGGGCCGGAGTATATTGTGCTCGATATCATCAAGTGTAAGAACCTCCCCATCAATGCGACAGATCTTCTTTTCCCACGGGCTTTTTAAAATGCTTCCCAGATCCTTTATGGATTTAACCCCAGGGTAACTACTTAGAATCAACTTGATGGTCCATGCATTATATGCATTTATATAAAATGCAAACTGTTCATTACGGGACAGATTTTTAGAATCGGTTTTCTCAAGAATCTTGAGATACTCATCCAATTTTGTTTCTTCTGTTTTAAAACCCCTGTAGTCCACATGACCTTGATTGACATATTTCTTCAATAAGGTTGCGTAGATGCTATGATCCACAGAAATTGCAGACCAACCTTCCGACATCAAACCCACAGGGCCGAAGAATATGAAAAATGATAGAATAAAAAGTATCTTCAGTTTCAATCCTGGTCTTCCCGTCTTCTCAGCGAACCGGACTCTGATTTTCAATTGTCTCCTGAAATTTAATAACAAAACCAAACCTGAACTCAGGTTTCGATTGAACCCCCTCAGGTGAATCCCACACCTGCGGTGCATGTATAGCAATGATCCGATGTTGCAATATGGCTATCCGGTTCAGGTGGTCCGGGCATTTCAGAAACATGAATTTTGCGCCCTCCCATGAAAATGCCTCTGGCAAGATTAAAATCACAATCATAGAGATATCCGTCCCAGGAAACAGAGACCAATGTACGGCACATGACACCATCAACGGCACAGGGGTTGAAGCTGGAATAGAGTCTCTCCATATATTTGTGAAAGTTACCTGACTTTTTTAGCCAATGACGAAATCTGCCCAGAGGTACATTGGCAAAATTATAGAGATTGTTGAAAACAATACCCCACTTTTCCTTTAAAACACTGCGAAATCTCTTTTCCATCCCAACCTGTGGCGGGGGGAGAAATGCTCCTGTAGGATTTGATACCAGGTTGATTTCCAGCCCCGATTCATCGCGTCCGTACCCTATATCGTTTAGCTTCCTAAGCGCATCGATGCTTATTTGAAAGATACCGCTGCCCCGCTGTGAATCGGCTTGCAATTCATTTAAAGAAGGAAATGAAGCCACAATTACAACGCGAAAAGATTTGAGCAGATTAATCAAATGGTCCCTTTTACCATCATTTAAGGCTGACAGATTCGAGCGCAGCATAATTTTGGACGCCAGTGGAAAGACCTCTTCGATGAGTTTGCCAATGTTAGGGTTTAGCTCAGGTGCCCCACCGGTGATGTCTATGGTTTCAAACTGGCCCCTCTGAGCATAGGATATGACCTCGTTTACTATTTCTGCTTCCATGTTTTCCTTATGGCCTGGACCGGCACTCAGATGACAATGCCTGCAGGTCTGATTGCAGAGAAGACCGACATTAACCTGGAGCGTATTGGTTTTTTCGCGGTTCAACTTCAGGCCCCTCTGGGAGAGGGTCAAACTGAAAGGCGGAACACCATCGGATTCATTGGATGAAATCTTCATCCCTTCATTTACTGTTTGCTCGATGAACATTTTTACTCCTTATTCTATTTCTGCAGGCGTTCACAGGTTCAGAGTTACCTTTCTTCTGTTAACCTTCACTAACCCCGAACCTTGAACCTCTGAACCCTGAACCCATAAACGGTTACTTATTTCTTTTACATGGATAACTTTTCAGCAACGTTTCGCATCTGAACGCCGTGAACAAGGGAAGCACCGCCACGTATGGCCACTGCAACATGGATAGCTTCCGTCATTTCAGCAATGTTGGATCCCTTTTCCAGGCACGTCTGCGTATAGGCATCGATGCAGTAAGGGCACTGAACGGCATGTGCAACGGCAAGGGCAATAAGTGATTTTTCTCTTTCAGTGAGTTCTCCTTCTGCAAATACATCACCATAATAGTCAAAAAACTTCTTAGCCAATTCCGGTGCATCCTTTCCAATTTCTTCAAATTTCGGCAGATCTTCTGGTTTGTAATACGTTTCCATTTTACGTCCATCCTTTCTGTTGCGTTAGTACAGATATCGTCAAATTTATCATTCACCGACATCGGGATCACATGCCCTCCCCTTAAGGTGGAAGAAGAACTTTAAACTTTTTTTAATTTTATCCGAGAATATTTTGGGAAAGAAGAATGTTCCTGCAACCTTTTTATTAATTTCACCGATTGTAGGGTATGGATGCACCGCAGAAGCCAAAGTAGAAAGCTTTACTTTTCCGTTTAACACCGCCACCCATTCGTTGATCAAATCCCCCGCATGCTGCCCTAAAATCTGAACACCAATCGGTTTTTCATTCTCATCCAGAATCATTTTAATCTTGCCAACTTTTTCACCCTCTGCCAGGCTTCGGTCATTGTTTTTGAACTCTTCCGTCCACACCGAATAGTCGATATTGGCTGACCGAGCCGCTTTTTCGTTGATCCCTATGCTTGCCAGTTCCGGGTCGGTGTAAGTGCACCAAGGCAGGAAGGTATAATCTGCTCTCCGGGGAAGATGAAAAATTGCATTGCTGATTACAATACCTCCCTCGTATCCGGCTGCATGAGTAAACTGAAAGCCACCGTTGACATCACCGGCAGCATAAATATGTTTTTGACTTGTTCTCAGCCTTTTATCTACCTTGATGCCTCTACTGCCCATTTTAATCCCAATATCTTCAAGTCCTAATCCTAGGGCGTTGGCTGATCTTCCCAGTGCAACAAGGACTGTTTCTGCTCTAAGACTGACGGTCTTCCCCTCTTTATCTTTGAAGATAACTTCTTTATGGTTGCCAAGGTCTTTGACAGCCTCAATGGAAGTGTTCAAGTGGAAAATAACACCTTCGGAAAGCATGACATTCATCACGCCATCGGCCATATCCTTGTCCTCTTTTCCAAGGATCTGATCACCACGATTTACAATATCAATCTTTGTTCCCAAACGATTAAATGCTTGCCCCATTTCAATTCCTATGGGGCCACCACCTAAAATAATCATGGATTTGGGCAGATGATCTAAATAAAAAATTTCTCTGTTGGTAATATATGGTGTTTTATCCAGACCTGTTATGGGTGGAAGGGCGGGTGAGGAGCCTGTTGCTATGACCCAGTTTCTAGCCGAGTAAGTTTTTCCGTTTAACTGTATCGTATGCTCGTCTGTAAATTTTGGTTCCCCAAATTCCACCTTTGCACCAAGGTTACAGAACCTTTCCTCGGAATCATGCTTCTGAATGATACTAATGACGGACTGGATTCTTCTTGCCACATCTTTAAAGTCCACCGGAGGGATTTCCACCTTCGGAAGCCCAAACTCCTTTGCTTTTTTCATTAAATGATAAACATGTGCAGTCTTGATAAGTGTTTTGCTGGGAACACACCCAAAATGAAGACAGTCGCCGCCAAGTTCATTCTCCTTTTCAACCAGGAGTGTTTTGGCCCCCAGTTGGGCCGCCCCGGATGCAACGGTCAGGCCTGCCGCTCCACCACCTAAAATTCCCATGTCGAAATCATAATCCGGCATAGTATTCCCTCCTCTTGATCAATTAAGATGCCTCTGAGATCCATTTTAAAAGAATGTCCCTATCTTTTGGACTGATAGAGGTGATATTGATCTGATTGACTGTTTCATCTTTGTACTTTTCAACAGACATGACCTTTGCATAGATATCTTCAAAGCAGTGGGCTTCTGTACAAAAATCGAATATCAACTTGATATTTACTAGCGGTTCAAGGGGCGGCCTTATAGAGACAATTATCATATTCTCGTTCATTTTCATAGTTACACCTTGCTTGGAATCGCCGGTTATTTTCTTGTTTTCCACTTTCCAAAAATGGAAAGGGAGACGTATTTCAATACCATTTTCAACAGTCGCCTGGATATTTAACGAAACATTATACGGAGCCTCTATTGCTGTGACCGGAAAACTTACCAGGGGTTTTTTTACTCCTTTCATCATGGCTGTCAGAGGGGATTCAACAACAATCAGTTCTTTGACTTTATTGTAAGTGTCTTCCCCGATGAGAACCTGTCCACCGATTGTGTTGGATTCTATGCGGGCGGCTATATTAACGGTGCTTCCCACAATACCGTATTTTACCCGCATTTCCGAGCCGATATTTCCTACAATGACCGATCCTGTGTTTATACCTATACCCATCTCAAGGGAAGGATATCCCTCTTGGATGTTCTCCTCGTTCAGTTCCAAAAGGGCGTTTTGCATGGCAAGGCCGCAGGCAACGGCTCGAAATGGGTCATCATCACGTTTTTCCGGAACACCGAAGATTACCAAGATCGAATCTCCAATAAACTCATCAATGATCCCATCGTATTCTAAAATAACCCTGGTCATACGCTCAAGATAACGATTGAGAATCTTGACCATCTCTTCAGGGTCTTTTATCTCAGAAAGGCTCGTAAAGCCCCGAAGGTCGGACATCAAGATAGTTACTATTTTCTTTTGGCCACCGATTTTTTGTCCCTCCGGTGATTCAAGGATCTCATCAACAACCTTTTTAGAATAATAACGGCCAAAGGTGTCTTTAATAAAATTGATCAGATGCAAACGTTCCTCTGATACTTTAAGTAGAGTGTCCAACATTTTTATGCGGGAGGTAACGATTTCTTTAATCTCTTTGGGGGCATTTCCGGGCAGATCCACCTGTTTTGCTCCCGGATCATTTTCCTGAAACCGGCGATTGGACAATGCAACCGCTTCAAGCGGTGAAATTATTTTCCTGGTGAGAAAGCTTTTAAG
>JAUVVS010000115.1 GCA_030604545.1 Deltaproteobacteria bacterium
ACACTCCATTTTTTAGTGGTTATCGGCCGCAGTTTTATTTTAGGACGACGGATGTTACAGGGGTATTAACTTTACCTGAGGGTATAGAGATGGTAATGCCTGGTGACAATGTAACGATTTCAGCTGAGTTGATAACTCCGATAGCGATGGAAAAGGAGCTCAGGTTTGCGATAAGGGAAGGCGGTCGAACCGTTGGTGCCGGAGTGGTAAGCGAAATAACTGAATAGTATAGGAATTTCCTTTTTTATTAGACGTGATGAACCCTAGTTAAATATGAAAGTTAATTTAACGGGGTAAATCATGTATAATTTAATATTGAGATAAATGAAGTAATGATAATGAATTCTAAAATCAGAATAAGACTCAAAGCATATGATCATAAGCTATTGGACCAGTCGGCTGCTGATATTTTTGACACAGCCAAAAAAACAGGAGCAAAGGTAGTAGGTCCAATACCGTTGCCGACTAAGACAAACAAATATTGTGTTCTGCGATCTCCCCACATAGACAAAAAATCTAGGGAACAGTTTGAAATTAGAACACATAAACGGCTTTTAGATATTCTGGAGCCTACTCAGCAAACGGTAGATGCTTTAATGAAGCTGGATCTTTCTCCCGGAGTAGACGTTGAGATAAAACTATAGTTTTTCAAACTGATGATTGGAATCTGAGAGTCTTTGAAACTTGACCAGGGAAACGGTTAAAGCCATGAGCAGAGGATTGTTAGGAAAAAAGCTGGGAATGACAGGATTGTTTTCCCCTGAAGGAAAATATGTGCCGGCAACAGTAGTTCAAGCCGGTCCGTGTATTGTAACCCAGGTAAAGACAGAAGCAACTGATGGATATAATGCACTTCAATTAGGTTTTGGAGAAAAAAAGGAATCTCGTATAAATAAACCTTTAAAAGGTCATTTCAAAAATAGCGGTGAAAATTATTTCACATTCTTACGAGAAGTTCCTGTGGAAAACCCGGATGAATATAGCCCCGGTCAGGCAATAACATTAGATGTATTCAAGGTTGGCGAACGTGTTGATGTTATCGGCACAACAAAAGGAAGAGGTTTTGCCGGTGTGATAAAGAGGCATGGATTTCACGGCGGTCGGAAGACGCATGGCAGTAGAAGCCATAGAATTCCAGGCTCTATTGGATGTAGCGCATGGCCGGGTAAAGTTATTAAAGGGAAGAAAATGCCCGGTCATTATGGGAATGAAGGAAAGACGGCGAAAAATCTTCAAATTGTCGACATCAGACCGGAAAAAAATCTAATAATATTTAGGGGTGCAATACCAGGTCCGAAATCAGGACTGGTAGTAATTAAGAAGGCATAACATCAACCAGATATTTTTTGGTATGTGAAGAGGTAGAAATGGCTGTTGTAGATGTTCAAAATCAGACAGGCGAAAAAATTTCACAAACAGATCTCAATAACGCAATATTTAATATTAACGTAAAATCAAGCGTCATGCATGAAGTTGTAACAATGCAACTGGCCAACAGGCGTTCAGGGTCTGCTGCCGTAAAACATCGTAGCGATGTTAGGGGAAGTGGGAGGAAACTTTTTCGTCAGAAAGGAACAGGCCGTGCACGTCGTGGTAATATCAAATCGCCCTTGCTTAGAGGTGGCGGTGTTGTGTTCGGGCCGGATCCGAAGTCTTATTCTTACAAGATCCCGAAAAAAGTAAAAAGAATAGCCCTTAAAATGGCTTTAAGCACAAAATTTCAAAAAAATAACCTTGTAGTGATTGATCAGTTTGAACTTGAGGAAATAAAAACCAAGGAATTTTTGAAAGTTGTAAATGCTCTAAATATAAAAAATGCGTTGATTATAACTGACAAAAAGAATAAGAACCTGGAACTTTCATCAAGAAACATCCCCAATATAAAAGTATTATGCAGTAAGGGATTGAATGTATATGATATTCTTAAGTATAAGAAATTGATTTTACTTAAGTCTTCCATTGAAGATATCGAAGGGAGGCTGCTTGTATGATTCATTACGATATTATTAAAAGGCCTTTAATTACTGAAAAAACCAATATCCAAAAAGAGGATTATAACCAGATAACATTCGAAGTTGATCGAAGGGCAAACAGAGTGGAAATTAAGAGGGCTATAGAAAAATTATTTAACGTTAGAGTCAGTACTATCCGGACGATTCAGGTAAAAGGTAAGAGAAAACAGAGAGGTCGAGTTATTGGAAAACGTAAGGATTGGAAGAAAGCGATTGCAACACTGATGCCTGGTGAACGAATCGATTTTTTTGAAGGAGTTTAATTTGATACGGATTCTGGTTCTTTATATTCCGAATCCGGGTTTTTTAAGAGGCATATAATGGCAATTAAGAAAATAAAGCCTACATCTCCTGGGCGTAGATTTCAAAGATATTCAGCATTTAACGAAATTACGAGCACAACCCCTGAAAAACGTCTGCTGAAGATCATTAAGAAAACAGGCGGACGTAATGTAAACGGCCGTATTACATGCAGGCATCATGGGGGTGGACATAAGCGACAATATAGAATTATCGACTTTAAGCGAGATAAGATAGGAATACCTGCAAGGGTCGCATCGATAGAGTATGACCCTAACCGTAGCGCCAGAATCGCTCTTTTACACTATATAGATGGTGAAAAAAGGTATATTCTTGCACCGCAAAACCTTTCTGTCGACGACAGGATAATGTCCGGGCCGGATGCTGATATAAAACCCGGCAATACACTTCCGCTAAGTAATATTCCTCTTGGTACTCACATACATAACATTGAATTGCGTACCGGAAAAGGGGGGCAGATTGTAAGAAGTGCTGGTACGTTCGCTCAGTTAATGGCAAAAGAAGATCGATATGCTTTAATAAAGCTTCCATCCGGGGAAGTTCGGATGATTTTTTTAAAGTGCAAAGCTACGATTGGGGAACTTGGAAACGTTGAGCATGAAAATATATCATTGGGCAAGGCAGGCCGCAAGCGTTGGCTTGGCAGACGTCCCAGAGTTCGAGGAGTTGCAATGAACCCGGTTGACCATCCGATGGGCGGCGGAGAAGGAAGATCTTCGGGGGGACGGCACCCTTGTACTCCTTGGGGTATCCCCACCAAAGGATATAGAACTCGTAGAAATAGGAAAAGCGATCGCCATATAGTTAAAAGGCGAACAAAGAAGTAGTTATTTGTTATTTGTTAATGGTTAATCGTTGTTGAATTCGTAAAAAATTCATTTTAGAAATTCTCAATGTCACCCACAAAAGACTTTTTGTGAATTCATCAATAGGTAGTCAAATAACAAATAACCAATAACAAGTAACAAAAAAAGGGAGAATCTATGCCGCGGTCTTTGAAGAAAGGTCCATATGTTGATCCAAAATTATTAAACAAGGTCATGTTAGCTCAGGATGCCCTAGGTGGTAAGGTAATCAAAACATGGTCAAGGAGATCAACAATTATTCCTGAAATGGTTGGTATTACTTTTGCGGTTCATAATGGGAAAAAATTTATCCCGGTGTTTGTTTCAGAAAATATGGTTGGGCATAAGTTGGGTGAATTTTCACCAACACGCACTTTTTATGGACACGCCGGCGACAAAAGATCAAAGTTGAAAAAGTAAGGTTAAAAAGAAAAGGAAAATCAGCAATGGAGGCTAAGGCTGTATTAAAATACGTGCGCATTTCTCCGCAAAAGGTTAAAAAGCTTAGCAGTGCTATTAAGGGAAAGCCGGTGGAGATAGGGCTGGGCATACTAAGATTTATGCCAAAAAAGTCGGCAGATATCGTTGAAAAGATAGTACGCTCAGCCGTATCAAATGCTGATCAAAACCCCGATATTGATATCGATTCTTTAATTATTAGGGAAATAATTGTAGATCAGGGCCCAACATTAAAGCGTTTCAGGGCGAGAGCTCGTGGCAGGGGGTCCCGTATTTTGAAAAGAACCAGTCACATCACGGTCATTTTGACTGAAGGATCGGTATAAAAAGGAGGCGAAAACTTGGGGCAGAAAGTAAATCCGATAGGGTTAAGGTTGGGAATCGTTAAGACGTGGGAGTCACGGTGGTATGCCGGAAAGCAATACTCGAATTATATATTGGAAGATCATAATATCAGGAAGTTCATAAAAAAGAGACTTTATCATGCCGGTATTTCCAGGATTGAAATCGAAAGATCGACAAGACGAGTTAAGCTCCGAATCTATACGGCCAGACCGGGAATTGTGATTGGGAAGAAAGGCTTTGAAATAGAACAGCTTAAAAAAGAGCTGGAAAAATTAATTTCCCAGGAAGTCCTCATAGATATTCAAGAAGTAAGAAAACCGGAGATTGATGCTCAGCTTGTTGCTGAGAATGTTGCTCTCCAGATTGAGCGAAGAGTTGCTTTTCGGCGTGCTATGAAACGTGGTGTTTCATCAGCCATGCGCTTTGGTGCAAAGGGTATAAAGATTATTTGTGCTGGCCGTTTGGGCGGTGCCGAAATGGCAAGAACAGAGTGGTACAAAGAAGGCCGGGTTCCGTTGCATACATTAAGGGCTGATATAGATTATGGTTTTACAGAGGCCCGCACAACATATGGTATTATTGGTGTAAAAGTATTTATTTTTAATGGTGAGATTTTGAAAAAGGATGCTTTGGAGGAGAGCGGTGCTTAAAAAATTGCTTTAGGCGTTTAATAAAGTCATATCGACAGCTTTTTATCGATGTTTAATAACCTAAACCGACCTTAAAATAATAACTAATAACAAATAACGATTAACTCTTCCGGCTTGTCCGCCTCACTCCGCCCGCCTCGCCTGAGCTAGCGACCCGCCTGCCTCGCATTGCAAGGCATTGCGGGCAGGTGGCGGGCAGGCTTGGCAGGAGGGCGGGCTTGTCCGGGTTAGGAGATAAAGAACATGCTGAGCCCCAAAAAAGTGAAGTATCGCAAACAGCAAAGAGGCAGAATGAAGGGTATCGCTCATCGGGGAAGTGATATAACTTTTGGTGAATTTGGATTACAGGCTGTTGAATGCTGTGCAATAAGCGCGAGACAGATTGAGGCTGCCCGTATTGCCATGACCAGATATGTTAAAAGAGGCGGAAAGATTTGGGTAAGGATATTTCCGGACAAACCAATTACCAAAAAACCTGCTGAGGTACGAATGGGGAAAGGAAAAGGTGCGCCTGAGGGATGGGTTGCAGTAGTCCGTCCAGGGAAAATTCTTTATGAAATGACGGGCATTTCAAAAGAAATAGCAAGAGAGGCACTCCGGCTTGCTTCACATAAGCTTTCCGTTAAAACAAGATTTGTACATAGGAGTGATGCATAATGGAAGCGAGCGAAATTAGAGAGTTGAGTGCTGAGGAAAGGTACAGCAAATTAAATGATCTTAAAGAGGAGTTATTTAATTTTCGCTTTCAGCTTGGAATTGGCCAGCTCGAAAATCCCAAAAAGTTAAAGCAGATTAAATCTGATATTGCAAGGGTAAAAACTATAATAAAAGAGTTTGAATTGAAAGATAAGGAAATAAAATAAGGCTGCTATGAAAGTGCAAGGAATGAAAAGACAATTGGTTGGAATGGTTGTTAGAGACATGATGGATAAAACAGTAGTTGTCCAAGTTGAAAGACTTGTTAAACATAAGCTTTATAAAAAGTATATTAAAAGACGTGGCAAGTTTGCTGTTCACGATAAAAACAACTCATGTAGAATTGGGGATAAGGTGTTGATAACCGAGTCAAGACCGCTTAGCAAAACAAAAAGATGGCGCCTAAGCAAGATACTTGAAAAAGCTGTTTAATACTATGGGCTCACTTGAGCCCTAAAGGGAAATAAAGATGATTCAGGCAGAGACGAAATTGACGGTGGCTGATAATTCTGGAGCAAAGGTGCTGTATTGTATTAAAGTTCTCGGAGGTACCAGAAGGCGGTATGCGAGTATTGGTGACATCGTTGTCGTAGCTGTCAAAGAAGCGATACCAAATGCCAAAGTCAAAAAAGGAGATGTATTAAAGGCTGTTGTGGTCAGGACCAAAAAAGAGATCAGAAGATCGGATGGATCATACATACGATTTGATGATAATTCAGCCGTTTTGATTAATGTACACAAGGAGCCCATTGGGACGCGTATATTTGGTCCAGTAGCACGAGAGCTAAGAGCCAAGGGATTTATGAAAATTATTTCTCTAGCACCAGAGGTTTTGTAAATTATAATCGCCCTGTGGAGATATGATTTATGATTAAAAATAAATGTCATATAAAGAAAGATGATAAAATCAAAGTTATTACGGGAAAGGACAATGGTAAAATTGGAAAAGTATTGAAGGTGATCAGAAAGGATAAGCGTATCCTTGTTGAGAACATAAATATTATAAAACGCCATACAAAACCAGGCCCTAAGAGCAGACAAGGGGGAATTGTAGAAAGTGAGGCACCGATTCATTGGTCCAATGTCATGTTAATGTGCAATAAATGCATAAAACCTGTGCGTATAAAAACGCAGCTTCTTGATGATGGAAAAAAAGTGCGTATTTGTAGAAAATGCAATGAAATCATAGATTAATGATATCGTATGCATAATTTATCCAGTTTCAAGTTTCTATTAGTAAACAAATACAATAGTTTATTGAACATCGACAAAAAGTTGTCGATTTAGTGCTGATAAGCGTCTCGAGTCGTGTTCCGGAGGAATGTAATGTCGCTGTTGAAAGTATATTATGAAAAAGAAGTTATA
>JAUVVS010000230.1 GCA_030604545.1 Deltaproteobacteria bacterium
CCCAGTTCTTCTGCGACCTTTTCTGCATCCTCAACGCTGTTGACCGCTTTGCTTTTCGGCATTTCAATTCCGAGCCGATCCATGGTCTCCTTGAAGGCGGTCCGATCCTCTCCGCGCTCGATGGCATCAATGTTCACGCCGATGACCTGGACTCCGTATTTTTCAAGCACACCGGTTCTCGCAAGCTCAGACGACAGGTTCAAACCGGATTGTCCGCCCAGGTTCGGCAGCAGCGCGTCCGGTCTCTCGGCAGCGATAATATTTGTCATCGTCCGAAGATTTAGCGGCTCAATATATGTTACGTCGGCCATGCCCGGGTCTGTCATAATCGTAGCAGGATTCGAATTTACCAGTACAATCTTGTACCCAAGACCGCGTAATGCCTTACAGGCCTGGGTGCCTGAATAATCGAATTCACACGCCTGGCCGATTATAATAGGGCCTGATCCGATTATTAAAACTTTATTAATGTCATCACGCTTTGCCATAATAATTCCTTCCTTAAAAATAACTGCTTCCATCCCAGCAATGAGTACACAATTTATCTTTTGGCAGGCCGATCGCTTCTACAAGATTTTCCAATTTTTGATATTTTAAAGAAGTAAGTCTTAACCTCTTCCTTATTCTATCAACCATTGCCACATTTTTTTCTGAACTTGAGATTGCATATTCATCTAAAAATTTATCGTCTGCATCCTCAAGCTCCCTTATTGCTTTTCGCCCCGCAAGGTCTAATGTTGATCGAGATGTCGAAAAATTGAGGAAATCACATGGATAAATCAAGGCGGGGCATGCCGGCCGCATATGAACCTCTGATGCACCATAGTCGAATAATATTTGTATATTATCCTGTAATTGAGTACCCCTGACGATTGAATCTTCACAAAAAAGGATCTTTTTCCCTTCAATCAGCACTCTAATAGGAATAAGTTTCATTTTCGCAACAAGATCTCTTACGCTCTGATCTTGAGGCATAAAGCTCCTCGGCCATGTCGGAGTATATTTAGTAAAAGGCCTTATATATGGAATATTTCTCTCATTGGCGTAACCAATTGCATGCCCGGTTCCGGAATCCGGAATTCCTGCAACATGATCTATCTCAACATCATCTTCCCTTCCAAGAGCCGAACCGCACCTGTTGCGTACAAATTCTACATTAATGCCTTCGTAGCTTGAGGCTGGAAAGCCATAATAGACCCACAAAAAAGCACAAATCTGCATTTTTTCCCCTGGCTTCTTTCTCTGCTCATGACCGTCTGCTGTCATAAAAACAATTTCACCCGGGCCAAGATATTTATCAATTTCAAAACCAAGGTTGGGAAATGCACATGTTTCTGAAGATGCTGCATAAGCGCCATCTTTCTTGCCGATAACAATGGGGGTCCTGCCTAATTTATCACGGGCAGCATAAATTCCATCTTCTGTAAGCAGAAGCATGGAGCACGAACCTTTAATCGCTTCCTGAGCATTCTGTATGCCTTCTTCATAAGATCCTGCATTGCAAATTAATGTTGCAACTATCTCTGTTGGGTTTAATTCTCCACTACTTGTTTCCGAAAAATGCATTTTTCTTTTAAGTGCTTTATCTGCAAGCTCTTCCAAATTGTTTATTTTGCCGACTGTAACGATACCAAATCTTCCCAGGTGAGATCCGATGATCAACGGTTGAGCATCAGAGTCGCTGATAACTCCAATACCCTTATTGCCGGAAAATTCAGGAAGATCTGCTTCAAATTTGGACCTGAAATAATTGTTCTCAATATTATGAATGGATCGTGAGAATCCTTCAAAATTTACTGTAGCAAGCCCTCCTCGTTTTGTGCCCAGGTGAGAATGATAGTCTGTTCCATAGAACAGGTCATTCACACAACGCTCTTTAGAAACAATTCCAAAAAGTCCTCCCATAAATAACTCCTTTTAAGATTATAAGACGTATCGATTTGTTAATCATATCCTAATTGAACGTAAACAATATACAGATTTTTATAAAAATCATGGTTCACTACGCCCGCCCTTTAGTCCGAGGAGCTTCACATTTTCTGGTATATACACAAGCACCCTTTTGTGAACCGCTCAAGGTCAACCTCAAAAGCGGCTCTCAATAAATAATTTTCAGAGTTTAAATCACACAGCATGGGATTGCAAGTTTCATTTGGCATGATTCCCAGCATGTCGGGAAAAATAAGTTAAAAAGGCTTTCCGGATAGATCTATCCGGAAAGCCTTAGTTACTCAGATGAGTGCCTTAATTTTATGCATTAAGTATTTTCTTGGCACTTTCATCATTAACATCTGAAACATGTGGAATCCCTGTCTCTCTTTCAGTTTCTCTATTCCCGGAGAAAAGTTCGAAGCGGGAGATCTTATCAAGCGAAAATTTCCTTGCGCCGGCCATAAGCTGCTGCAACCCGCAAGCCAGTTTGTCAGCCAGCGTATAGAAGGCAATTGCACCGTAAGGAATATTTTTCATCTCCTTTTTCCCGACTTTTTTCTGGAGGTCAAAATAGGAGGCAAAGATCTCTGCAGGCTTGGTACCAATGTCAGTTACCGTTTTTGGCAGGTTATCCCAGTTGCCGAATACTTTCTCTTTCCTTTCCGGGTTAAGGGCGCCTTCGATATTGGCACCCACGAAACCAGGAATCATGATTGCTCTACCCATACAAATGAGTTTTGTATAGGGAGCACCCAGCGCCAACCCCTTGAAAATACTGTCTTCAAGCGCGAACCCGCCGGCAAAAGACATATCAACCACTTTTTCTCCCTTTGCCGCCAGTATACTTGCATATTCATAGGCCTTTGAATGGAGAAAGATGGATGGGACGCCCCAGCTCTGCATCATATTCCATGGGCTCATCCCGGTGCCGCCGCCTGAACCGTCCATAGTAAGTAGATCGCATTTTGCATCTGATGCAAATTTTATTGCCATTGCCAGTTCTTCCATGCCATAAGATCCGGTCTTTAATGTAATTCGCTCGAAGCCAATGCTGCGGAGGTATTTAACACTGCTCATAAAATCGTCGCGTACCTGTTCGACTGCATCCAGATTTGTACCGCCCAATCGACTGTGTCGGGCAAAAGACTTGATGGCACCTTGTTTGAATGCTTGCTGTACTTGAGGCTTTGTTGGATCTGGATCGACCATATAGCCTCTCTCCTTAAGAAAAAGGGCGTAATCAAGGCTGGTCACCTGTATTTCACCCCCAATATCCTTGGCTCCCTGTCCCCATTTCAGTTCAATAATACATTTGTTTCCATACTTTTCAGCAACGAATTCTGCAACGCCGTTACGCGTATCTTCTACATTGAGCTGGACAATTATTGCGCCATAGCCATCATAATAACGAAGATAAGTATTGATTCGACGTTCAAGTTCGGGAGACCCTTTGATTTTACCCTTTCTTGCTTTACCCTTGCCAATTTCTGACTTGCGATCAACCCCAACAACATTTTCACCGATAACAACCGGTATGCCAATCAAGGCTCCCCCGATGGCAAAAGAATCCCAGTATTTTTCAGCGATAAATGTTGACCCGAGCGCACCTGTCATAAGAGGTATGCGGGCTTTGGTCTTCATGGTATTACCGAACTCAGTTTCAAGGTTTACATTGGGAAAGATACAGTCATCAGGATCATTGCTCATACCTTTACCGAGACCGTGAGAACCATAAGCATATCCCTGAATTCGAAGTGAATTGTAAGAAACTCCTACATGGGTTGTATTGTTGGCCCCTGCAGTTACCATACCGAAACTTCTTGGATAGAGCAATTTGCGACCAACAATACTAGAAAGCCAAGTTTCACATTTACCCTTGCAATCTGCCCTACAAAGTGTACAAAGGCTTGATTCAGCTGCATTACCTCGATTAGTGGTTCCAAGTACATCGTTACTCTTTGAAAACCTCATGTTAAAACCTCCTTAAATATTGAAATTGTAAAAATAAAAAAGCGCCTATTCCCAGAGGGGTAAAAGACGCCTTTGTCTATTTTCAAAAGAGTTCCCGCACGCCGTTGTGCGAAAATTTTAATCTTGCTAATTAATTTTAGGCATTTTTAGGCCAGCTTAACTAATTTGTCAAGTTATATTTTGAATTGTTATATTTTAAATTGCAATTTATGTCGTTATCTTTTCATAATAATTTTGCATGTAATCGTGTAATTGTCTAAATTGGACTATTATACTCATATTTTCTTATTAGTTGACACTTTTGTTTCTATTTTTTATGAAGTTTTTTAAAAAAGGAAACACCCATGCTAAACAAACCGTTGCAAGTCATTACAGGATATGGCATAACCCGCCGGGAGTTTTTATGGCTTTCGTCAATGTCTGCGGCAGGTGTTCTGGCTGGATGTGCCGTCAACCCTGTTACCGGCAAATCACAACACCTTGTTTTTTAAGGGATATTCCCTAGAAGG
>JAUVVS010000052.1 GCA_030604545.1 Deltaproteobacteria bacterium
CTCTGTGACCATTTTTGGGATTCCTGAAAAGCTTCTCTAAATTGCAAGAACTCGGGCTAACGCCCTCAAACAGCTTGCAATTTTTAACGTTCAGCTTTTCATGAATCTTTTTCCAAAAATGCTCAATCTCGTTCGCAAATGACTTTTTACGAGTTTATCAAATTAGACAGGATTAAAAATAGAAATTCCTATACTATCCGATTATTTCCTCTATACTTTTTTAATTTTGAAGAAGAGGAGGCTGTCTTACAGACAGTTTCCACGGCATTATAGCCGAGAAAATCATCAACTTCTCGTGCCAATGATGAACCGGCCTTTAATTTCATAGTGTCTGGAAGGGATATAATTGTTTCAGTTTTTTCAGGGCTAATCAAATGAATATATGCGCTGCATGTGCCGGGGTGTTTTATTAAAATTTCATTTAATTTTAAAAGCAGCTCTTTCCCGGTCCGGTTTATATCCAGATTAAAATGAATATGTGCAGTCCATGTCTCCTCGGCTTTGTCTATCGGTATGATTGTTTCCGCCAATAATTTTACCGAATTTTCGTCCCCTTGCACGCGTCCCTGAATAAGAATGGGATTATCATCTATTAACAGATCACTCACTTTTATATAAACTGAAGAGAATATTGTTGCTTCGACTGTTCCATGCATATCTTCTATTGTAACAAATGCCATCAAGTCGCCCTTTTTTGTCTTGATAATCTTGGTATTTCTAACAAGTCCTCCGATCCTCACAGTGCTGCCGTCTTTTATTTCCTTGATCGAAACGGCATCGGCATTGGTAAATTTTTCAAGAAGCTCTTCAAACCTGCGTAAAGGGTGGCCTGTAATATAAAAGCCGAGTGACTCTTTCTCTAAGACTAAAAAATGTTTTTCATCCAATTCATTTATCTCGGGCATAGGAGGATAGTTTATTTTCTGTTTGCCTTTTTCTATATCGAAAAGTCCCATCTGGGGATTATCTCTTTCCCTCTGAATCCTTTGGCCATACTCGATGGCATCTTCTAAAGATGCAAGCATTTGTGAACGATAAGCGCCTGTGTTATCAAAGGCTCCACATTTTATAAGGCTTTCTATAACCCTCTTGTTAATTTTTTTCAAATCTATACGCTCACAAAATTCAAACAGGGAATAAAAAACCCCCTCTTTTCTGGCCTCAATTATAGATTCTATTGCCGCTTCTCCGGCGTTTTTAACCGCTACGAGCCCGAATCTGATCTTTGACCCGATTACCGTAAATTCCTTATCGCTTTCATTGATGTCTGGAGGGAGGATAGTTATACCATGGCTGCGACATTCAGCGATGTATTTTACTACACCATCAGTGGAATGTATTTCGCTTGTAAGCAACGAAGCCATGAACTCTATTGAAAAGTGAGCTTTCAGATAAGCTGTTTGATATGCAATAAGTGCATATGCCGCACTGTGAGACTTGTTAAATCCATACCCGCCGAACTTTTCCATCAGACCAAATATATTTTCAGCTTTTTTTGATGGAATATCGTTCTCTGTTGCTCCTTTTACGAAACGTTCCCTATGCCCGGCCATAATCTCGGGAATTTTCTTTCCCATCGCTTTGCGCAGATCATCAGCCTCTGCCATGGAATAATTCGCCAGTTCACCGGCTATTCTCATTACCTGTTCCTGATAAACGATGACACCGTAAGTTTCTTTTAAAATAGTTTCGAGTTCAGGGACAATGTATTCAACTTTTTTTCTGCCATGCTTCCTTTCAACAAAACCAACCACCATTCCGCTGTCAAGCGGTCCCGGGCGATAAAGTGCGACAAGTGCTATGATATCATCAAAGCATTCAGGTTTTAAACGAACAAGCAAATCTTTCATTCCGGAACTTTCAAGCTGGAAGACTCCTGTTGTATCACCAGATGCAAGCAGGCGATAGGTATCAGGATCGTTAAAATCAAGGTTAAGCAGATCCGGAGGTGCATTTCCCTGCCTTTCAATTAGTGAAATGGTATTTGCAATAACAGTCAAATTTCGAAGCCCGAGAAAGTCAAACTTTACAAGGCCTATCTTTTCGACGACTTTCATGTCGTACTGAGTTACGACTTCGCCCTTCTTACCTCTGTATAGCGGCAGGTATTCTACAAGAGGCTTGTCAGCGATTACCAAACCTGCTGCATGTGTTGATGCATGTCTGGGAAGACCTTCGAGTATTCGACAGATGTTTATCAGTTCGGTAACTTCAGGCTTATTTTTTGCCAACTCATTAAGTCTTGGTTCCTGTTTTAATGCATCATCAAGACTTATGTTCAATACATCAGGAACCATTTTGGCAATGGCATCGACTTCACGTAAAGGTATATCAAGGGCACGACCCACATCACGTATTACTGCTCTAGTTTTTAGTTTTCCGAATGTAATAATTTGGGCAACCTTATCATTGCCTCCATACGTATCTACGACGTATTTAAATACATCTTCCCTGCCGTTTATGCAAAAATCTATATCTATGTCCGGCATACTTTTACGCGCAGGGTTAAGGAAGCGCTCAAAAATAAGACCATGTTCAATAGGATCAAGATCCGTAATTCCAAGGGAATATGCAACCAGGCTCCCTGCAGCAGATCCCCTGCCGGGACCCACGGGAATACCGCTTTCCTTGGCGTACCGTATTATATCGGCTACGATTAGAAAATATCCCGGGAATTCCATGTCTTTTATAACTGAAATTTCATGTTCAAGGCGGTCTTTATAATTTTTTTTATCAATATCCGGATTTTTTGCCTTTAGACGTTGCATTAATTTATTAAACATCTTCCAAATTTTACGCTCAAAAAGCTCCTCTTCTGTTTCTTCCGATGGAGTAATAAATTTCGGAAAGTGATACATGCTAAAATCAAATTCGACCTTGCATTGTTTTGCGATATCCACAGTATGCTTAAGTGCATCCTGATAGCTCTTGAAATAGGCGTGCATCTCTTCTTTTGATTTAAAATAGAGCTGATCGGTTCTAAACTTTAATCGTTCCGAGTCATGAATAGTCTTCCCGGTTTGGATACATAATAGCAGATCATGAGCTCGGAAATCTTCCTTATCGAGATAATGACAGTCGTTGGTGGCAACAAGAGGAATTGAAAGTCTATTGCTCATATCCAGCAAAGTTTGGTTTACCTTTTCCTGTTCATCAAGGCCGTTGTTTTGTATCTCAAGGTAAAAGTTGTTCTCGCCGAATATGTTAAGGTAGGTACGGGCGGCTTCATCGGCCTTTTCTATTCTGTTTTCTTGAATGAGTCTGGGAATTTCACCGTGAAGACATGCTGAAAGTGCAATAAGCCCTTCACTATATTCATTGAGGACTTTCTTGTCGATGCGTGGTTTATAGTAAAAACCTTCAAGCTGGGCGATGGTGGCGAGTTTGCACAGGTTTTGATAACCCTTTTGGTTTTTCACCAGAAGTATCAGGTGGGAAAGCCCCTTATTATCAACGGGTGTTTTATCAGAAAGACTCCTCGGGGCGACGTAGCATTCACATCCAATAATCGGTTTTATTCCAGCCTTTTTTGCTTTTTCATAAAACTCAACAATTCCAAAGAGAGTGCCGTGATCCGTAATGGTTACGGAATCCATTCCAAAATCGGCTGTGCGCTTTAAAAGGGCATCGATCCTAATGGCGCCGTCTAAAAGACTGTATTGTGTATGAACATGAAGGTGAACAAAATCACAAATGGTATGTTTATTCATTGATTAATCAAGTCTGTAGTTTGGTGCTTCTTTGGTAATAATAACGTCATGGACATGGCTCTCGCGCATACCTGCAGAACTTATTTTTAGAAACCTGGCTTTTTTTCTTAGCTCTTCCAAGGTTCGGCATCCTACATAGCCCATGCCCGCCCTTAAGCCCCCAATGAGCTGAAAAATATTTGCGGAAAGGGATCCTCTATAGGGTACACGCCCAACAATACCTTCCGGGACCAATTTGTCTTCCTCGATTTCTTCGATCTGATAATACCTGTCTTTACTACCTTTTTTCATGGCTTCCAAAGATCCCATACCTCTATATACCTTGTAGCTGCGACCCTGGAAAATAACCAACTCACCCGGACTCTCATCAGTTCCGGCAAAAAGTGCGCCTATCATTACCACATGAGCGCCTGCACCGATTGCTTTTGTAACATCACCGGAAAACTTAATGCCGCCGTCAGCTATCAATGGCACACCGGTCTTATTGGATATGGATCTGCAATTTATAATAGCGGTCATCTGCGGTACGCCTACACCAGCCACAATACGGGTTGTACAAATGGAGCCAGGTCCAATTCCGATCTTTACTCCGTCTGCTCCGGCATCAATAAGATCTTCCGCACCTTTGGCAGTGCCGACATTACCTGCAATTAGTTCTATGTCCTTGAAAGTACTTTTTAGCTTTTTAACGGCATTAATAACATTTTCTGAATGCCCGTGTGAGGTGTCAATTAAAATAACATCAGCCTCTGCCTTCAAAAGACTTCCGGTGCGTTCTTCCATATCCGGACCAACGCCTACGGCGGCTCCTACTCTAAGTCTTCCCATCTTATCTTTGCATGCATTCGGATATTTCTTAATTTTCTCAATGTCTTTTATTGTTATCATACCTTTCAAACGTTCCTTTTTATCAACGACAAGAAGCTTTTCAATCCTGTGTTTATGCAACAATTCCTTAGAATCTTCTAAAGTTATCCCTTCTGATACGGTTATAAGGTTTTCTTTGGTCATAACTTCTGAAACCTTTTTTTCGACGTTGATTTCAAATCGCAGATCTCTATTTGTTACGATTCCTACCAGTTGATCTCCCTTTGTAACCGGAATGCCGGAAATGTGAAATTGTTCCATCAATTCCAGAACCTCATGAACCTTTTGATCAGGATGAATGGTAACCGGATCTATAATCATACCGCTTTCAGATTTTTTTACTTTTTCAACTTCTACGATCTGGCTTTTAATGCTCATGTTGCGGTGAATAAAGCCAATTCCACCTTCGCGGGATAAACTTATAGCAGTTTGTGACTCTGTTACAGTGTCCATGGCTGCACTTACAATCGGGATATTGAGTGTAAGGTTTTTTGTCAGTCTGGTGCTGGTATTAACATCTTTGGGTAACACATCAGAATAGCCGGGGATCAAAAAAACATCATCAAACGAATATGCTTCTTCAGGTAACATTTTAATCATAGTATTCCTCCAGAAATAGATCTATAATTGATGAATTCGCAAAAAGATGAATTCATCAAGTTTAAGTTTTATCATTATTCAATGAAATAAATTTGATGGTTTCGTAAAAAGTATAATTTGCTCGCTCTGTGACCATTTTTGGGATTCCTGAAAAACTTCTCTAAATTGCAAGAACTCGGGCTAACGCCCTCAAACAGCTTGCAATTTTTAACGTTAAGCTTTTCATGAATCTTTTTCCAAAAATGCTCAATCTCGCTCGCAAATGACTTTTTACGAGTTTATCAAATTTAATTCTTTAGAAAAGGATCATAAAATTGCATATACAAATAGCAAATAGATCTGTCATTATCAATCATTTATTTGTTGTCTTGACATATAATAAAGACCATATTAGATAACCTCACCAATAAATTTATAAAAAGGGTTTACTATTATGCTTATTGAAATTAATTCCAGAAACCCGCAAAAGCGGTTAATAAGAATGGTCGTGGAGATTCTAAGAGGAGGGGGCACTATTGCTTATCCAACGGACACATATTATGGGATCGGCTGTGACATCTTGAATAAAAAGGCCATTCAGAAAGTATACAAGTTAAAACAGCGAAATAAAAATAAACCTTTTAGCTTTATCTGTTCGGGACTTAAAAATATAAGTCATTATGCCAAAGTCTCAAATTATGCATACAAAACGATGAAACGTCTTTTACCGGGTCCTTATACTTTTATTTTGGAAGGTTCAAAATTGGTCCCTAAAATTATGCTGACCAAACGTAAAACTGCGGGAATCCGTGTGCCAAATAATTCCATTTGTCTTTCATTGGTGGAAGAGCTCGGAAATCCGATCATTACAACAAGTGCAACAATGCCGAACGGGACAATTTTCTACGACCCGTCCCTTATCCACGATTTTTTTCAATCAAGAATAGACATTGTAATTGATGGTGGTACCGTGCCGGGGAATCCATCGAGTGTAATCTCCTTGATTAACGACATGCCTGAAGTCATACGCAAGGGGATGGGTGATGTAAATATTTTTGAATAGGGGAGTGTCAACCAGTTATGGACGGTAAAGATATCCCCCCCATATATGTGGATTAGATATATTGTTTACAAGATCTTTTAAGGTTGAATCTATAATATATTTCAGGAAGGACAATTTCTTTTTCCGGGCATAAACAGCAGAGATCTTTCCCTCAATTCCGGCCATTCGACCAGCCCATTCAACAGCATCTTCAAGATTTCCTATGCGGTCAATAAGTCCAAGATTTTTTGCTTCTTCTCCCGTAAAAATCCGACCATCTGCAAGTGGTTCCACTTTAGACTGATCCATATTTCTGCCTTCAGCAACAGCAATTATGAACTGCTTGTGAATTTGATTCACAAAATTTTGGAGGATCTTCCTTTCTTCTTTCGTCATTTTTCGAACCGGCGATCCCGTATCCTTGTACTCACCACTTTTAACAACAACCGGGGTCAGACCAATTTTTGAAAGAAGATCTTCAAAATTTGCAAATCTTATGATAACTCCGATGCTACCGGTTATTGTACCTGGGTTGGCAACTATTCCGTCTGTCCCCGCAGCAATATAATAGCCTCCGGATGCTGCAACAGCTCCCATTGAAGCTACGATTTTTTTAACACCTACAGTCTTTCTGATTTCCCTAAAAATTTCCTGAGCAGGCCCCACACCGCCTCCTGGAGAATCGATCCTAAGAACTATCGCCTTTATTGAATTGTCTTCACGGAAACGTTTAAGGTTATGGATTACACTTTTAGAATCTGTAATAATGCCTGTTATTTCTATTATTCCAACTTTTTCTCCGAATTTTAAATCAGAACTTTTTGTTCCAATTAAAATCAGCAGGGTTATCCCCAGCATTGCAGCGGCGGTTATGGATGAAAAAATCAGAATAAAGAAAAGGTATGGATGTCTGCGGGAGAACATGTTGTTATTTGTTATCCGTTATTTGTTATTAATTAATCGTTAATAGTTTTTTGTTATCAGTCAAATAACATATAACTAATAACCAACTACTCCTCATTCATCTTTTCCTTAAGATTTTCGCGCAAGATTTCTCCGAAAGTTGAACTGGCGGACCTGGTGTTGTCTATATACTCTGCAAGCAATTTCTCTTCCTCCTCAATATTGAGTCTTTTGATTGAGAGGCCGATTCTTTTTTCTTCGCTGTTGATATTCATGACTTTTGCAGTGAGGATATCACCCAGGTTAAATTTCCCAACAGGAGTTTTGATTTTTTCTTTACTGATTTCAGACACATGAATAAGGCCTTCTATTCCTTCTTCCAGTTCTATAAAAACCCCAAAATCGGTGATGTTTGTAATCGTACCGGTTATCTTTTTGCCAACCTCATAGCGTTCTTTCACGGTTTCCCAAGGGTCCGGTTCCAGCTGTTTTATGCCAAGAGAGAATCTTTCGTTGTCCTGATCAATTTCAAGAACTATAGCCTGAACCACATCTCCCTTTTTATATATTTCGGATGGATGTTTTATGCGCTTTGTCCAAGAAATATCTGAGATATGAACAAGGCCATCGATCCCTTCGTCAATACCTATAAAAATACCAAAATCTGTTAAATTTTTAATTTTACCTTCAATGGTTGTTCCAATAGGGTATTTTTCACTTATTACATCCCATGGATTTGGAACAACTTGCTTCATACCAAGGGAGATACGCCTGTTTTCGGGCTTGATATCAAGTACGACAGCTTCTATAATCTCTCCAACCGATACAACCTTTGAGGGATGATGAATTTTCCTTGTCCATGACATCTCAGAAACATGAATCAATCCTTCGATACCTTCTTCCAATTCAATAAATGCGCCATAATCTGTCAGGCTAACAACCTTCCCGGTTATTCGAGAGCCCACTGGATACTGTTCTGAGGCAGTCGACCAGGGATCCGTGGTAAGTTGTTTCAAACCCAGTGAAACTCTTTCTTTTTCGATATCAAAACTAAGGATCTTTACCGTTATCTGGCTGCCGACTGCAAAGAACTCTGAAGGGTGCTTAACACGCCCCCATGAGATATCTGTAATATGAAGCAATCCGTCTACGCCCCCAAGATCGATAAATACACCATACTCGGTGATATTTTTTACTACTCCTTCGATGACTTTACCTTCATAAATAGTAGATAATGTTTCAGCCCTTTTTGATTCGAACTCCTCTTCTAGAATAACGCGTCTTGATAATACTATGTTACTCCGTTTCCGATTATATTTTAAGATTTTGAAATCAAATGTTTTTCCAACCATTTCATCGAGGTTGCGAATAGGCCGCAAATCAGCCTGTGATCCGGGTAAAAAGGCCGGAATACCTATATCTACAGAAAAGCCACCCTTTACGCGGGTTACAATTACGCCTTCTTTGGTTTCATTGTTGTCGTAAATTTTCTTGATATCTTCCCATACCTTTACCTTAGCGGCTTTTTCTTTTGAAAGGGTGACACGTTCTTCTTCGTCGTCCCACCATTCAACCATTACTTCTATTATGTCACCCAAATCAGCGTTTATATTTCCCTCTTCATCTTTGAATTCTTGAATACGTACTTGCCCCTCTGATTTGTATCCGATATCAACAAGTACATATTCCTTGTCTACTGAAATTATTTTGCCGGTGACAACCTCCCCTTCTCTGAAGCGCTTAAAACTCTCCTCGTACATATTCACCAAATTTTCCATCTTATCATCAGATAATTGAACATCTTTAGATGATTTGTCATCAGGAGAGGGATCATGTTTTAGCTCATCATTTTGTTGCGAAGCAGTTGGATCTGAAAGATTATTTTGTTCTAATTTTTCGGTCTCATCATTTTTGTCAGAATTTTCCATTAAAAAGAATACCCCCTTAC
>JAUVVS010000271.1 GCA_030604545.1 Deltaproteobacteria bacterium
AATTGAAACAAAAATTGAGGATAAAGCTACTTTTGTCTGGATATCAGTTATGAGAATATTTTTCGAAGGTCTATAGGCAAAATAATTTTTAAAATTATGGACAAAAATAAGTTACGTATTTATGAATATCAACTTCCCGGTGGTTGCAGGTATTGGCAGGGAAAACAGATCAAGATAATGACTATTTAAGCCTTAAATTAGCCCACCCTAATGACTGGTGGTTTCATGTTCGCGGAATGCCTGGCAGCCACATTATCCTGCGGACTCAATCTAATGAAACTCCTGATCGTGAAACACTTAAACGCACTGCCGCCATTGCAGCCTATCACAGCAAGGCCAGGGCTGGTGGTATTATAGCCATATCTTGCACAAAGGCTCAAAAGTCTCTAAACCTCGAGGAGCAGAGCAGGGTACGGTCAGCATTCGCAAAGAAACAGTCATTAAAGTACGTCCCGGATTGCCTGAAGACAATAATATAAAGTAAACATATTTCTTAATCGGAAATTTTTTCACACCTAAACACCAATATGCACTTCCTCCAATTTCAATAAGTAACGTATATTATTCATGCCAGGTGGACGATTATCTCAAGATTTTGGATACTTTTTTATTGGTGTACTCAAATTAGTATTATGATGGCCCTTTTTAGCTTATTCAAATTAAATGCTCTTCCTGTTTTCTGACGATGTAAATAGGGAATTTTGAAGAGAGAGTATCGAGGAAAATGGCATGATTGATCATGGCGAGCCCAAAGAGTGGATAAGGCTTTGTAGTGAACTTGATAGATTTGAGGGCCGTTTTCTTGTATGCGTACTGGGAGCGAGTGATACGGGGAAATCTTCACTTTGTCGCTATTTAGTGTCACATTTTCGGCAGCAAGACTGTCGAGTGGCTTTAGTTGATGCGGATTTAGACCAATCTACCCTGGGGCCACCCGCGACTGTGGGTATGAAGGTTTTTTCTTTGTTGAAGGGGAAAGATGACCCTTCATTTTTACGTTTTGTCGGTTACATATCGCCGGTCGGGCATCTGTTGCAGACACTGGTGGCGATTAGGGTCCTGATTGACAGGGCTGTAGAGCAAGGCGTGGAGGGGATTATTCTTGATACTTCCGGTTTTCTCTTTGGAAAAGTGGCCTTGGAGTTTAAATTTCAGAAAATTGAGTTGGTAAACCCAACCCATCTCATTGCCCTGGAGCGTAGCAGGGAATTAGAGGCGCTGTTGAAAAATTTTTCTCATCGCAGGTCACTTTCTCTTTGTCGTTTTTTGGTGCCGGAATTTGTTCAGGTAAAGTCCAGGGAGCAGCGCAGGCAATATAGAAAAGAGAGATTCAGGAATTATTTTCAGGAGGCAAGAACTGTCAATTTTAATTTCCGGGGGACAGGACTTCACGGCCATCTGCCGAATTTACAAAATCTGCGGGATTGGCAAGATCTGCTGGTGGGATTTTGTGATGATAGGAATGATACCCTGGCCTTGGGAATTATCAAGAATGTTGATCTGAGGCAAAAGGAATTTTCCTGTCTGACGTCACTTCAACACTGGCAAAAGGTTCGATCTATTCAATTCGGCTCTCTGTATCTTGATCAAAGCGGTCGAGAATTCTTTCGAAAAGTATAATGTATATTTTCAGCAAAGAGGATTAGTATCTTTTCCAAGATTACTCTATAATTTTCAATAAATTTCTTGACGATGTCCAGTTTTCAACACAAGGATGATAAGTCGGTTAGGTATCTTTCGATTATCTTCCGATTTTTTGAAGATACCTTCCGACAGTTTTCCCTGAACAAGGGCTTTCACTATGGAGAAGACTGGCGTGCCTCTTCAAGAAATTCATTATCCAAGGTGAACGATGCTGCAGATGTTCCAAAATCATGATATAAATACCTATTAACATTATGTGTCTTTCTATTAACATTATGTGTCATTTCTAAAATTCTATTTACTCGAGAAAATTGTGCACAATACTACCAAAATTGATCTAAAGCTTAATGAACTGGAGAGGGAGTTGGCCGGGCTGGATGCTAAACGTGCGCTAATTCTTGAGGAGATTACAAAATTAAAACGTGAAAGGGAACTGATCAATCGATCTTCTTTTGAATCATCAAACTTAACAGATGATCCACTGCAAGAAGATTACTCATCTCTTGATCAAAAGGTGGCATTATTTCGGGACCTCTTCAGGGGACGAGAAGATGTTTATCCCAAGAGATTCGAAAGCCTGAAAACAGATAAGAGAGGTTATCAGCCTGTTTGCGGCAATGAATGGCTGAGGGGAAGATGTAAGAAACCAAAAATTAGATGCGGCGATTGCGGCCATCGTAAATTCTTTCCTATTACTGACGAGGTGATAAGAAATCATTTTCTTGGAACTAATCCGAAGGTTAGATCTTCCAAAGAATTTGTGATTGGCGTGTATCCATTGTTGCCCGATGAAACGTGTTGGTTTCTGGCTGCAGATTTTGATAAAACAACATGGTTAGAGGATGTATCGGCCTTTCTTCAGGTATGTAAATCATACAATGTGCCCGCGGTTTTAGAACGTTCCAGGTCCGGTAATGGCGGGCATGTATGGATTTTTTTCTCAGCACCCGTGCCTGCTATCCTGGCCAGAAAAATGGGCGCTTTCATCTTAACAGAAGCTATGGAACTTCGACCTGAGATCGGGTTTGAATCCTACGACCGCTTTTTCCCGAATCAGGATACAATGCCGAAAGGAGGCTTTGGAAATCTCATTGCTCTTCCTTTGCAGAAAAGACCCAGCGAAAAAGGTAACAGCCTTTTTCTGAATGAAGAATTTATTCCCCACCTAGATCAATGGGCTTTTTTATCATTAATTCGTCGTATGAGTCCTCATGAAGTAAAGCATATTGTTGATGAAGCAGTGCATAGGGGGCGTGTGATTGGTGTGAGAATGGTCGTCACCGATGAAGAAGATAATAAACCCTGGGCGGCAACTCCTTCAAGACGAAGAGAAGAACCTCCCCTTTCGGGTCCCTTGCCAAAGCAAATTGAGGTAGTTTTGGGAAATCAGATTTACATAACTAAAGAAGAACTTGCGCCTGCTTTACAAAATCGGCTAATCAGTGTGGCAGCTTTTCAAAATCCGGAATTTTACAAAGCCCAGGCCATGCGTCTTTCAACCTATAATAAGCCCCGGATTATTAACTGTTGTGAAGATTTCAGCAAATATATAGGCATACCGCGAGGTTGTCTGAATGAAGTAGGAGAACTTTTCCATTCTCTTAAGATAAAAACTAAAATCATTGATAAAAGATTTCCCGGGACTCCCATAAGCTTCAAATTCCAAGGCACACTCAGGGCAGAACAACAACCGGCAGCTCAAGCCCTTTTGAGGCATGATACTGGTATACTTTCAGCAACTACCGCTTTTGGGAAAACAGTAATTGCT
>JAUVVS010000220.1 GCA_030604545.1 Deltaproteobacteria bacterium
GGGTGACCGGCACGAATTTACTCAGGTTCTCCTTGACGCTTTCCAGGATTTCAACCTTCCGCATGGAGGCTCTGAGTCGGCTGAGGGCGGTTTCAAGTTCCACGGGGGGGGCCAGTAAATCCTTATTCAGCTGTTTGATTTCCTCAAAAGAACGTGCGTTTTTCAGTGCAACAACCAGGTTGTTCAGAAGGGTATCCAGCAGCTCTCTATCGTTCTCATTGTATGGCTCGCCGATAATCTTGGGGCCTAATCCTAAAAGCCCCGAAAAGTCATTTACAATTGTAAACGGCAGTGCGCACTCGACAGCTACCGGGAAAATTCCGTGTTGCTTCAATTCCTTGCCGTTCTCACCCGACTCCTGGAGCCTATCTTCTGTTAAGGCCCGCATGCTACAGTCACGCAGTGAGGGTTCATCACTGTCCTTAAATCCCAACGAGACAAAATGCATTATCTTACTGGCCGGTACATCCAACAGCGCTATGAATCCTTCCATAACGCCGAAATTGCCCATGGACATTAGAAGGAAGTTCCTGAGAATGGTTTCCGTGTCGACGCTGCTGTAAATATCTTTGCTTACATCATACAGGGTCTTTAGAGAAAAGACCCTACGGTCAAGCTCGGTCTGAATTTGGTCTGCTTTTGTTAACGACGCCCTGAGTTGTTCGATTTCAGCTTGCAAGTTCATTTTGCACCTTAGAGTAATTTAAGTGCGCGCGAATTTAAAAAGGGTCTTAAAATGTATTTTAAGTTCCTGCCGAGCTTCTTTGAGGCGCTCAAGCAGATCCCGGCTCATATTTGACATCAGAATACAGCCCATTTCATGATCTTGACTGATGAGGCGTTCAAGATCTGCCTGCTTGATGGCAAGGACACTGCCGTCCTCTGCACACCGCGCCGAAAGGCTATACAAATAAGGTGCCACCAAAGACGCTATCCCGAAACAGCTCCCTTTTGATCGCAGGATTTTAATGGGGAGCTCAAATCCGTCATCGATTTCTGTTATAAGCTCGACAGCACCCTGTTTTAGACAAAAGATCTGATCAGCCGGCTTGCCTTCGTGAAAAAGCCACTGCCCCTTTTTAATCTGCATTTCTTTGGAAATTTCGGACGTGCATCGCAACTGTTGTTCCGAGAGTCCCTTAAAAAGGTAACAAGATTGGAGCAGCATAACGACTTCTATCATAAAAATCCACCTTGAAATTTATATTATAGGAATTTCTTTTTTCACTCCCTGTATTTCCGTGGTGAACTCTTGCAAATGATCAAATCAGGGCAGAAACGGGGTCAGTTGAAAGAATAAGGGTAATAGTTAACCGTTCAGAGGTTCAGGGTTCAGGGTTTACGATTTTTTCATATTTTTACTTTTAATCTCAGTGCAAGCTCGCTCGGCTAATTTTAAGGCTCGAATGAATTCTGTATTAGATTCAAAATCAAAGACTTTAACTACCTTAACAGTTGAACTTTGAACTCTGAACCGTGAACCTCTGATCTCTGACCTCCGATCTCTGACCTCTGAACCCTGAACCCGTGAACGTTTATGATATTCCATCTATTCCATAAGCCTTTTTGCAAGCCCTGAAAGACGTTTTCGGGGTTTATCGTTTTTCAGGGCAATGGCAAGTGCTTTTTTTGTACCGATCAGAACTACCAGTTTTTTACCTCGCGTTATTGCAGTATATAAAAGGTTTCTCTGAAGGAGCGCAAAGTGCTGTGTCATTATTGGAACTATTACTGCAATATATTCCGACCCTTGTGACTTGTGAACCGATATGGCATATGCCAAGGTTAGTTCTTCCAATTCCGAAAAATCATAGGCTACATCTCTGCCGTAGTAGTTCACTGTAAGTTCCTCTTTTTTTTTGTCAACAAAACTTATCGTTCCGATATCTCCATTGAAAACTTCTTTCTGATAATTGTTTTTTAAATGCATGACTTTATCACCGAGCTTGAAGGCGTTGTTCTGTATAGTCATTATAACAGGATTTGGGTTCAATACCTTTTGCAACACCTGATTCAGGTTACTGGTGCCGACTTCCCCCCTGTGCATGGGAGTTAACACTTGAATATCATTCATACTATCAAAGTTGAAAATATTCGGAATTCTCTTGGTGCACAATTCAACTATCGTGTTAACAACCATGCCGGGATTATTTTGTTCTATGAAATAAAATTCAGATAACTCTTCAGGGCCATTAGTCTGTATAAGATCCGGCAGTTCACCCCGGCGAATTTTATGTGCATTTATGACAATCGGACTTTCCTGATCCTGTCTAAAGATTTTATTAAGTTTAAAAGTTTTAATTCTATTGGACTTAATTAAATCGGAAAGAATATTTCCCGGACCCACGGACGGAAGTTGAAAAACATCACCAACCAGGATAATAACGGCGGTCATGGGAACCGCCTTTATCAAATGATACATTAGAAGCGTATCTATCATTGATGCTTCATCTATGATCAATGCATCTGTATTGAGAGGATTGTCCTGGTTTTTGTTGAAAGCTCCATCCATAAAATTGAAACCGAGAAGTTTGTGAATCGTTGAGGCATTTCTTTGAGTAACCTCTGACAGACGTCTGGCTGCCCGACCGGTCGGTGCTGCAAGAAGAACTTTTTTCCCAAGGAGATCAAAAATAGAGTTAATAGATCGTATAAGGGTGGTTTTGCCTGTTCCAGGCCCTCCGGTTATTATTACAGTGTGGTATGAAATTATCCCTTCAAGGACTGAAAGTTGTTCAGAAGAAAGTTTTATAGCAAGTTTTTTTAAGACTTCTGAAGTGATTTGTTCAAGATCAATATCCGGGATAGTACTTGGAACAGACAGCAGTGCTTTCAGCCGGTTTGAAATGACTGTTTCCGCCTCATGCAGAATTTTAGGATATACGGCTTTGATATATGGGTCTTCTCCATCTTGTTCTATAACAACTTCTTGTTCATCGGCTAGAGCAGCAATGGCGCTTTCGGCTGCATCACGTTCAATATGAAATATTTTCATACAGCGTCTTATCAGCTCATCTTCATATAAAAAAATATGCCCTTCAGTAGTGCCTTGCTCCAGAAGATGAATAATACATGCTTTAACTCGGTTGGGTTCGTTTTTAGAGGCCCCCATATTTTGTGCAACAGTGTCGGCAATAATGAACCCTATTCCTGGAATGTCCTTTGTTATCCTGAAAGGATCATTACGGATGATATTTACGGCCTCTGAGCCATATTTCTTGTAAATTTTTGAGCTGTAAGATGTATTGATTCTATTTTCTTGCAAAAATTGAATCAGGTTTTTAATTGCATGGTTTTCCTTCCAGGCTTTGATAATTAGATTCGATGTAGCTTTCCCTATTCCTTTTATTTCTAATAATCTCGCCGGATCTTTTTCGATAATTTCGAGGGTTTTTTCTTTAAAATGATCTACCAGCCTGATTGCTGTTTTTGGGCCTAATCCTTTTATAACGCCTGATTTCAAATATTTCTTAATACCGTCAGCCGTAGTTGGCAGCACGATCTCAAAGTGCTCGATTTTTAACTGCCGGCCGTATCTAGGGTGGGTTTCCCAGTTTCCATATATTTTTAGGGATTCGCCAAGGTTAGGATTGGGGATGTAGCCAAGAACCGTTATAAGGTTGTTTGTTTTATCGGTTCGAAATTTTGCGATGGTAAAATGGTTTTCTCGGTTATAATATGTAATACGTTCCAGATGTCCGTCTAAGGTAGTCATAGGTGGGATATGGTTTGACCAACATTTGATGTTTGAAACTTGAAACTCGAAACTAGATAATTTGTAACATTTTGGTCTTTGAACGTTAACAATATTTTTTTTTGCGTCTTAGCATCTTTGCGTGAGACCTATAGTAAAAAAAATCATGTTAATCTTGTCAATCCTGTCTAATTGATAATTTATTTATTACGAGACAATATCCATTTGGCTGCTTCATATAGATTTTTAGCCACATGGTCGGGAAAGATCTTTTTTTTTGCAAGTATCTTTTCAGACTTTATTCCGTTGCCGGTTTTGACAAGGACGGTATATCCGCATCCGGCTTTCCGTGCGCATTCAATATCCTTTACGGTATCGCCTACCATTGTCGAGATCGAAAGATCGATTTCATAAGTCTTTTGTGCCGAAAAAATTAATCCAGGCTTTGGTTTGCGACAGTCACAGCCGTCTTCAGGCGTATGCGGGCAGAAAAATATATCTTTTATCTCGCCTCCTTGAGCTCTGACGACCTTTTTCATCATATAGTGAATATAATCGAGTTCTTCCATTGACATCATATTGCGGTTGATTGCCGATTGGTTTGTGATAACGATTGTGGTAAATCCGTTATTAGTCAGGGTTTTTATGGCCTCTATACTCCCGGGGAGAAAATCGAATTCAGTCCAGCTTTTTATGTAATTCGGTGAATCCCGGTTTATAACGCCGTCTCTGTCCAGAAAAACAACCTTCTGCAGCAATTTTATCTGCTCCCATATTATTCCGCGACTATAAAAGCCCCTTCAAATCCGTCTTTTA
>JAUVVS010000284.1 GCA_030604545.1 Deltaproteobacteria bacterium
AGACTATTGCTGGTTCTTTTGCTGTTCTCATCAATGGGCGGTAGAAGTAGTTGGGGGGGTGGAGGCGGTTTTGGTGGCGGCTCCGGTGGTTTCGGTGGTGGAGGCGGCGGCTTTGGCGGAGGTGGCGTGTCGGGGGGCTGGTAGCCAGACCTTTGAAAAACGTCCCCTTTTGCCCAATTTCTGTGTCAGACTCAACATTTTGCACGAAGTGAAGCTTTAGCGCTATCCTCAAAATACTTCAAGTATTCCTGTGGTTAAAATTTTCGTCTTCCTTGAACTTGAACAAAATTGAACATTTTTCAAAGGTCTGGTTGCTTAATTTATTTTTGACACAGATGAACACAGACTATCAGTTGGAATGATCAGGTGATCGGTGATCAGTAATCGGTAATCGGTCACTGATAACCTGATCACTGATAACCGATCACCGGTTACTGATCACCTGACACCACAGTACTTTAATGGAGGTTTTATATGTCAAAACTGTTAAAAATCATACTAATAATTTTAGGCGTTATCCTTCTTGTCGGCTTTATCGGATTTCGATGGGTTATCAGCGGCTATAACAGGGTCATCGTCATGGATGAAAATGTTAAGGGAAAGTGGGCTCAGGTGGAAAACCAGCTCAAACGGAGATATGACCTTATCCCGAATCTTGTAGAGACGGTCAAAGGGTATGCAAAACATGAAAAAGAACTCTTCGAAAATATCGCAGAAGCAAGAACAAAATACTTTCAGGCGAAAGATGTAAAAGGCAAGATCGAAGGCGCCAACCGGCTGGAAGGCGTGCTCTCAAGACTTCTTCTTCTTCGGGAAACTTACCCTGAGCTTAAGGCAAATCAATCTTTTCTTAAGCTCCAGGACAGCCTGGAGGGAACGGAGAACAGAATTTCAGTGGAAAGAAAGAGATATAACGAAGCTGTTCAGTTTTTAAATACATTTATCAGGACTTTTTTCGGAAGATTTTTTGCAGTGATGGCGGGCATCTCAAATGCCGAGTACTATGAAATCCCCGAGGCCGAAAAAGAAACCCCGAAAGTAAAGTTTTAATTTATCAGAATGTCATGCGCTTTTGGGCCGCAATTGAAAACGAGGTCTAATGTTGAAAGGCTGGGAATAAAACTTCCCCACTGTTGAGGATAGACTAAAGATGGCGGCCGAAAGAATTTGAGTTCGATTCCTTCCCTTTGGAATAGATCGGCGTTGAGATATTTTCCGGCAGCACTCTGTGACAGGAATCTTGTTCCCCTCATTCGCTTACATATTTCAATAAGGAGTTGGTCTCCTTCTGACTCAATATCCAGTTCAGATAGTAAAATGAGTTTCGTTTTAATTTGAAGAAGTTTTAAAAGGTATTGGATAATCTCCAGGTTTAGATCTGTGATCCTTTTGAACCTTGATGAAAATATATCTTCTACAAAATTTATATGGTCTTTGATATACGGGGCTTTTGCATAGCTACTCTTTATACTCTGAATATGTTTTTTTGTCCAGTGACCTTCATGATATATCCTGACTTCATTTATATTTTGTAGTCCCAATCCTTTTTTTCTTACCGGCACGGTCATCCATAATGTTCCTTGATCATTTTTAAACCGATTTCTGGTTATCCAAGTTGTACCCTGTGGAAACTGGACTTTATCAAGAATAACGAAAATATCAGAAAGATATGCCTTATAAAAAAAACCCGGAAAAGGGGCGAAATATGGCTGATTGGCGGATATTATCATTTATTTTAGGTAATAGTGATTAAGCTAATGATTTGAAAAACAATGAAAATATTATATACTTCAGATATTCATGCAAGTGACAACCACCTCTTTTCATTACTGAAAATTGCGAAAGAGGAGGAAGTGGAGTCTATTATTGTAGGTGGTGATATCATTCCTCATCATCTGCCCAATTCAGACCGTGTGGGTTTATTGCAAGCCCAGGCGGAATATATAAGGAATGTTTTAATACCGATGATAAAGGATTTCAAACAAAAAAGAAATATAACAATCTATCTCGATTTTTCAAATGATGACTTCATATGTAACCGGAAAATTCTCGAAGGACTAGATGGCGAGCTAATAAACCTGTTGCATATGAGAAGACATAAATTAACTGATGATGTCGATATAATTGGTTACATGATAGTCCCGCCAACACCATTTCAGAGAAAAGATTGGGAAAAGCCTGATTCGCCGGGACAACCCTATGCAAGAGATAATATAATTAGCCTGGATGGATATACATCATCAAAAGGGAAGATTGAAAAAACCGTAATCAATCCGGCATCGAAAAACAACATTGAAAATGACCTTGCTCAATTATCTGAAACCATTGATCATCCTTTTATATTTGTTTCACATTGTCCGCCATATGATACGCCGCTCGATATGTTATATAATGGATTACATGTGGGAAGCCTTAGTATTAGGAAATTTATCGAGGAATGGTCAAAAAAAGGCAAACTCATTGCCTCTTTTCATGGACATATACACGGGTCACCAAATAGATCCGGCTCAATTAGTACAAACATAGAAGATTCGACAAGTATCAATCCAGGCCAGAATGAAGGAGAAGATGTAGAGTTGAGGCATGTGATCTTTGAAACGGCAGACAAGCAAAGTCCGTTAAGCATAAGAATTGTAAAGTCGATTTGATGTTAATGGTTGTATAAAAATTTATTGGTTGTAAAATATGCTAAAAAAATTCCATATCTTTTGAAGATAGTAGACTTACTTTCTAAGATTGATTATTTGTAACAGTTCAGCCACTAAGAC
>JAUVVS010000282.1 GCA_030604545.1 Deltaproteobacteria bacterium
GAAGTTAATCCGCACAGCTAAATCATAACCTCCAGATAAGCGATTTTATTTTTACACCACGAAGTACACGAAGAAAAAGAAGATGAAAAGCGGGAGCGAAGGTGGATTTCAGCCCATATGCCATGACATAAAATACGTCATCGAAAATAAAAATTAGAGCGCTAGGGAAATAAAAGGGGATATAAATCTTTCCAGAAAATTCCAAATATCAACAATGTAACTGCCATTAACAACATCATAAGCTTAAAGAATGTACTTTGAAGTATCGGTCCTTCCATGCTTTGAACTAAATTATCAAAAATGCTCCCTTTAGTATGTTCTACTTTCTTTGATGGCCCATAATAATATTGAGTATGGTATTTGAAATAGTCAGGACCTATCTCCGGCTTTATACTGTTCAAGATGACGCCCAATACTTTAGCATTGACATTGTCAAGGGAAACTTTAGCCCGTTTTAAAACGCCACGGGCTATTTGGCCCACTTTATATACCAGGATGACACTATCTACAATAGGCGCTATTTCGGTTGCATCAGCCACAGGCAATATGGGAGGGGCATCGATAAAAATGTAATTATAATCCTTACTAGCTTCTTTCAGAAACTCATTAAACCTTGGTGAACGTAATATTTCAGATGGATTCGGAGGAAGCGATCCGCCAACCATTATATTGAGATTTTCAAGACCAGGTGTTTTCATAATATCTTCGAACTCAAAATCGCCTAATATTAAATCGGTTATAGAAACAATTATCTCTTTCCATTGGTAATTACCCAGCACATAATCAGTTAATCCCGGGTCTCTTGGTAGTCCAAACATCTTATTGACCATGGGTTTCCGCAAATCCCCCTCCACAAGAAGCACTTTATCTCCGGCCTGAGCTATGCTGAGTGATAGATTGACTATGCTAAAAGTTTTTCCTTCTTGAATAAAAGAACTCGTAATCAGAAACGATTTTCCTTTCTTTTCCAAACCCATAAACCGAATATTTGTTCTCAGAGAACGGAAAGCTTCCGCTATTATCGACGTCGGGTCAAAATGGGTGATAAGATTTCGTATGCTATAAACCCCGCCCTTTTCATCTTTTTCAAAAAAGGGGATTGCACCCAGAACAGGTACCTCCAATAAACTCTCCACATCTTCTATGGTACCTATGGATGTATCCAACACTTCGGCAACAAAAACAAAAACAAACCCTAAAACCAGTCCCATAATGACACCTGTGACGACAATCATTACGTTAGATGGGATATTGATCGGATGTGTGGACACTAAGGCAGGTTTAACAATGATCACCTCTTCCACTTTGCCCGACTCCTGAATCAGAGTCTCCTGGTACTTTGTCTTCAATTGGGAATATAGGGCTTCCTGCAACTTCACCTCTCTTTGCAGTCTCACCAATTGCAGGGCCTTTTCCGGTAGGCGCCGGTTCTCTTCCCTTAATTGATTCAGCTTTTTCAAAAGATCGGCTTCGCGTTTTTCAAGGGTTTTGTAATATGCATCGAGTTCTTTTTTAATCTCAATGATCACGGCTTGTATCTGATCCTCTATCTCGACAACTTGCGGATGTTTCTCTGTAAAATCAATAAGTAGATTTTGCCTCTTTAAAAGAAAATCACTCAGTTTGCCCCTCAATTTATATACCGGAGAGTCTTTGGCTTGGGAAATCAAAATTGTCTTGAGATTTTCAGGAGACACCTTTATCTTTTCTTGGATTAATATCAACTGGGACATAACCTCATCCCTTTGTCTCTCCACCTTTTCATACTCTGTTTCAACGGCAAACAGCCTGCTCAATGTATTCCGTGTTTGATCATCCATTGAAACTAACTCATAGCCTTCCTTGAAAACCTTGAGTTCTTCCTCTGCAAGTTTTAGGTAGCCTGCGGTTAATCGAAGTTGCTTTTCAATAAATACTTTTGTCTCAAATGTCTTTCTGTTTTTCTCCTGAATGTTATAATCTCTATATGCCGTCGTTAAAGCATTTGCCACACGTGCTGATTCATGTGGGTTCTTTGATATGACCCGAATGTTAATGATGTTTGTACCAGCCTCCCGTTGTGCGGTAATCATAGACTTCAAGCGCTGTACCTTGGATAAAAAGGTTTTGGATTTTCGAATCTCTTTAGTTGAAAGATCTTTGGGGAGCCAGCCCAACTCCTTTGCTGTTTGTTCCAGAACAGGAAAACTTGTGATGATATAAGCATGGGTATCCAAATTCTCGCCTTGATACCAGAAGCCACACATAAAAAAATCAGCCATTGTGGAAGCACGCACTATCTTTATGGCGGAATTTGCTTCATAGAGAGGAATGGGCTCTTTTAACTTCGCAAAGCCGTAACTGAAGAGCCCGGCCAAAAAAACCATTATAATAACAATGGTCTTTCTCTTTTTGAGTATTCTCCAATATTCTCTTAAGTCTACATCGTATTGCGGCATTTATTTAGGCCCTTATATCTGATTTTTTGCGTTTTTATGTCAAAAAAAAAGACAATAAACACATAACAAATAAATCACAATAATCAAAAAACAAAATCCAGACATCGTCAAGTGGTTGAGTAGAAAAAGATTTATAGTAACCGTTCACGGTTCAGAGGTTCAGGGTTCAGGGTTCAGGGCTTACGATTTTTTCATATTATTGCTTTTAATCTCAGTGGAAACTGTTTCACGTCCAATTTTTGGGGAATCGGCTATTATTCTGATCAGTACAACTACTTAACTACTCAACTACTCGACGACTCAACGAGATCTGAACACATCACCCAGTTCTAAGTTTTCGTATATCACCAACACGGATTGTCACATTTTTTGAATCGAAATATTCTATTAATGGTA
>JAUVVS010000020.1 GCA_030604545.1 Deltaproteobacteria bacterium
CGGGTTTGCTTCCGAATCGAATGTTTCCGCAATATTGTGCACAGTTCAGAGTTGTGAGGTGAACCTACAATTTCTGAACCTCTGAACCCTGAACCCATGAACGGTTAAATATTATGTTATTAAATCATGATATTTGCGCATAGATAGCCGAAGTCTACAATGTCAAATTCAGATGCTGCTGACAGTATCCAATAAACTAAGTGCCTTATCTTTCCCCATAAGCTGGACAAATGTCCCAAACCGTGGTCCACGCTCTTGACCAAAAACAACTTCATAAAACATCTTAAAAAAATTCTTTGGAGATTCATTAAAAATTCGAGCTACAGTAAATGGGATTGATTGAATTTCGTCTTCATTATTACCTTCATATTTGGCGAGTTCATAACGTAGCCTTTTTAGCATTTCTCTCTCTTTTTCGTTAGGAGTACGATATTTCTTATTCGGTAAAATAAAATCTCTGTAGTAATTCATCGCTTTATTCACTAAATCTTCTACTATAGTAGCAAATTTTTCCATCGATGAATCATATCGTTTGAGATATTCCAAAATTAAATCTATATCATCAGCTCCTACAGCAGAAATAAGGTTATTGATCAATGAAAAATTGATTGAGCTCCTGTAATAAGGTACATTTACGCCCTTATTAAAAAGATACCAAATTGTCGAATCCGGTTGTTTCTCTGAATCCAATATTTCATAATTATTTAGACCAGTAAGGTAGTCATCAACTGACTTTGGTACAATCCCCCAAAATAGCCGTTTAGCTTGTTTAGGATTTTGAAAAATATAATAGAGCAGAGACTCTAAGGGCGCGTAACTTATCCAAGAATCTATCGTTAATCCTTTACCTACACTCTTAGATATCTTCCGCCCTTCTTCGTCCAAAAAGAGCTCATAGGACAAACCTGTCGGGGGTTTTTTGCCCATTAAACGGACTATCTTACCCGAAAGCTTTGCCGATTCAATTAAGTCTTTTCCATACATCTCATATTCGATGTCATAAGAATACCAGCGCAGTGCCCAGTCTATTTTCCAACCCACCTTAACTTTACCATTAAAGATTGAAGTTGTCCCTCTATGCCCACAACTTTTTACTATCCCTTCTTCTCGATTGCAGATGTATTCAATTGTATTATTTTCAGTGTTATAAGCTGTCACCCGAGTGCTATAAATTCGGCCACATTTTTCGCAAATTGGAAAAAACGGAGACCAATTTGCCCGTTTTTCTTCACTCATCGTTGGGAGAATAATAGCGTTAACGTCTTCAATCTTTTTGAGAATGATGGCTAAACCATCATTAAGATCACCTCTGGTATATGCTTCATAAGAACTTTGAAACGTATAATCAAATTTGTAACTATCCAAAAACTCCTTTAATTTATTGTTCATATATGCGCTGTAGCTTTCACACTCACCAAACGGATCGGGTACTTGACATAACGGCTTCCCCAAATTTTCAGCCAACATTTCCTGTTGCGGCATGTTTAGAGGTACTTTCCTTAATCCATCCATATCATCGCTAAAAGCAATAAGCTGGGTGGGCCATTGGGTTAAGAATTCAAACGCATGCCGTACCCATGTCGTACGAGCTACCTCCGCGAATGTACCGATATGCGGCATGCCACTGGGTCCAAAACCAGTTTCAAACCTAACAGGAATATTTGGAGATTCTTGGAAACGTTTGCGCAACTTTTGCGCTTCCTTAAAAGGCCAGGATTTATATGTTAGAGTAGTCATTAGTTTTCACCTTATAAATACTTTGTAATATTTTAGCTGTTTGAAAAGAAGGTCGCTTGAAAGATAATTAAATTTCGCTTGATTTCGCTTTCTAAAGTAACTAGAATTCCCAATTGTTCCGAAATCTCATCAATATATTCTTTAAAATACAATTTTAGTAATATTTTGATGAATTCGACTTTTTATGAATTCATCATAAGTTTATGCTCCTTTAAAAATATGATGAGTATTGGCTTGTGTCATTTAAGTGAAAATACTTTTATGTGTTTATTGTGTCAAGAAATTAAATATGTTAGTAGGATTGTTGAACTGAAAACGGAGGATATAGTGTGACACAATACCGTAAAAACCAGAAAAAAATTCCTGATAAGCAAGGCAGAAGGTAACCGTTCAGGGGTTCAAGGTTCAGCGTTCAAAGGTTATCGGTTTGATGAAAATCTCTACATTTTCACCACGGTACGACCATAGTGTATAAATAAAGACCTTTGGTTTATTTTTTAACGCGCGCGATTTTTTACTCCTGACGTCCATGAAATCCGAACTGAAACCCTGATTTCGGATCGATATCCTTTATTCTTAGGCATTGGAGCAAGCTCAAGGCAGAAAACTAACTCTGAACGGGGAACGCTGAACCTGTGAACGCTTACGGCAGAGCCTACAAAGAAAGCAGGGATTTCACCTTTGACTATTAGTCGGGTTGAAAAAGTAAAGGCCTGCCGGATTGAGAATAAAAAAGGGTCAATATGGCAGCAATCTTAGCTATTGTTGGAGTATTTGCTTTCATATTCTACTTCGATACAATAGTGTACTATTTAGGTGGATACTCAATATTACTATTTGCTTTTTTCTTTGTGGCAGTTGTCTTAATTCAAAAATGGCAGCAGAAACAAAACATAGATTATATGATTAAAAGAAAAAAAGCGCTTAAAAGGATCAAAGCTATAAATAAAAGAATTAAAAAAATAAGTAAGTTATAAGAGTATAGAAACCATTTTGCAAAAAGGGGGCGTTTTGCAAAGGTTCCGTCTAATGTCTTTTTTGCGGCTTATAACCTGCCTTTTTTCAAAATAGCTAATAAAAGCCATATTACCATTATAGCAGCCGCTAAGAATCCGATGATTCCGATTATGGATATTCCGTAAAAGAGAGGCGGGATATTAGAAATGACTATAAGTGCAGATCCGATAATGAGAGCGGCAATAACAATTGAAAAGGATATCCTGTTGCTTATCTGGTCATAAGTTGACAGCATGGTTTCAAGCCCCCGATGTTCAAGCTTAAATGAGAGTTTCTGCTGTCTTACCAGACGTGCTATCTCAAGTATATCTTTCGGGAACTGTTGTATGAACTGGAGCATTTCTGATGCCAGTCTGATTACATCATTTGCAATTCTATCGGGATAAAACCTCGCACGCTTCACCTGTTCAATAAATGGAGTGATTTTAGTAATCATGTCAAAATCCGGATCGAGCATGAGAGCAACTCCCTCTACGATTCCAAATGCCTTCATCATAAGAAAAATATCGGGTGGGATCCTGAGACGGTGACGGGATGTCACTTCAAACAGGTTTTGCAATAGTTTTCCGATTTCAATATCTTTTAAAGGTTTATAGAGATGTTGTCCCATAAATTCCGCTACTTCTCTTTCAAGAAAACGGATATCAGGCTCCGAATCCTGACTGGTAATTTTAAGTAGCACCTGGGTTGCTTTAGACTCATCTTGGTGCACAACGCTGTCGATTAAGTCAACAAAATCTTCTCTTGTATTCCTGTCAATTATGCCTACCATTCCAAAGTCGAGCAAACATATTACATTGTTGGGGAGTACAAAGATATTACCTGGATGAGGATCAGCATGAAAATAACCATGATCAAATACCTGCCTCAAAAAAAGATCCACCCCACGTGCGTTAACAATTTTTTTATCAAGACCGATCATTTCCGCACGGTCAATTTCGGACACCTTGATACCGTCTATATATTCCATTGTGAGAACACGTGCTGTTGTTAAATTACGAAAAACCTTTGGGATATAGATAGTGGAATCATCCAAAAATTGTCGTGCAAACCGTTCCAAATTTAAAGCTTCAATCGTGTAATCAATTTCTTTTTCTAGTATGCGGGCAAATTCCTCAACTATTTTGACGGGACGGTGGAGGGATATCTCTTCTATGTGATGCTCCATAAGCGTTGCCAGATGCAGCATAATTTCAAGGTCAACTTCTATAATCTCCCTTATACCTGAATGTTGAACTTTGACTGCAACTTCTTCACCATCTTTTAAACGCGCTTTATGCACCTGCCCTATTGAAGCGGAAGCAAGAGGCGTTTCATCAAAAAAATCAAAAAGCTCTTCATGGGGTGAATCAAGCTCTGCTTCGAGGATATCTTTTACCTCGCTGAAAGGACGAGGAGGCACATCATCTTGGAGTTTGGAAAGCTCCTGGACTAAATCGACCGGAACCAGATCGGGACGGGTGGAAAGTGTCTGGCCTAGTTTTATATAAGTTGGCCCCAACTCTTCAAGAGCCATACGGATTCTTTCAGCCCTTGTTAATTTTTCGACCCGCTCACGCCGTTTTCTTGAAATCATCTGAAGCCCGATTTCAATGTACTGATCTATTTTCAGAAGTTCAACAAGGTCTCCAAAGCCATACTTGAAAAGAATAGTCAGGATCTGGCGATAACGGCCAAGATGGCGGTAAGTACGTCCTATAACTCCAATTTTTCTTATGCTGAGCATATGTCGTTGTTATCTGTTATTAGGTATTAGTGATGAATTCGTAAAAAGTCGAACTTTAGCCGGATGTATCCGTTTCTTTGCTGATAGCCTTTTTTAATTCTCGTATCTCTTTTTTCAGTGCCAGCAATTCATCCCTGCTTGCAACATCCACCTTTTTTAAAATTTCCTTTACGATTTTTTCGACCCTTTTTTCCAGCTTATTTCTAGCATCATCAGACTTTTCCCGAATAGCTTCCAGGAAGTTTTTTCCCTCTTTTTCCGACATTTTTCCCTTTTCTATAAGCTCTTTTGCCAGTTTTTCCACTTCATCCTTGGTTTTAAGTACAAGGCCAATGCCGGCCAGCATTGATTGCTTAATTAATTCCAACATGGTTGGTCTCCTTTATAAGTAATAGTTAATTCATTAAAAATTGTTTATTGATGATTTATGGAATTCTTCCGATTTCATAAGCAATTGTGTATTAAAAAAACTGAGCGAAACAAGAAATTGTCTATTGAGATGTTACTAAAAACCTGATAAAATTTTCACTCAATTATACAATCATCAATCATCAATCGTAAATCGTTAATTTCCCCTTTTACTTCCCCTTTAGCAGATTTCTAGCTATCACCAGGCGCATAATCTCATTGGTGCCTTCATAGATTTGGCATATCTTGGCATCGCGCATATGCCTCTCCATGGGGTATTCCTTGCAGTAGCCATATCCACCCAGGATCTGAACCCCTTCAATAGAGGCTCTCATAGTCACATCGGATGCATACGTCTTGGCCATTGCCGCCGCTTTCTCATAGGGTTTGTTGTTGTCCTCCAACCAAGCGGCCCTCAAGGTTAATAGCTCAGCAGCGTCAAGCTCTGTAGCCATATCTGCCAACTTCCATTGAATAGCCTGAAAAGATGAGATAGAGCGACCGAACTGTTCGCGTGTCTTGGCATATTCCAAAGCTTCTTCTAGAACTGCCCGCCCTATGCCTACAGCTTGGGAAGCAATGCCGATCCGGCCACCATCAAGTGTGATAAGCATCTGTTTAAAACCCTCCCCTTCTTCGCCAAGCAGGGCATCGGCAGGAACTCTCGCATCTTCAAAGATCAGCTCAGCCGTCCCTGAGGCTAAAATGCCCAATTTGTCCTCCACTCTTCCCACTTTAAATCCCGATGTATTTTCCAGGTCTATCACAAAACTGCTAATGCCTTTATAGCCCTTATCTTTTTCAGTTACAGCAGCTATCACGGCAAATGAGGCAACATTTCCACTGGTAATGAACTTTTTTTCTCCATTAATCACCCATTCTTCACCATCCCTTACGGCTGTTGTGCGCAAGGCGGCAGGATCAGAACCCGCACCCGCTTCGGTCAACCCGTAGCATCCGATCTTTTCACCTGCTGCGCAGGGGTAAAGGTATTTCATCTTTTGTTCATGAGTACTATAGGCCATAATCGGATAACAATAGAGGGAGTTGTTCACGGACATAATGGCGCCTGTAGAAGCACAAGCCTTGGACACTTCAATAAGGGCAAGTGCATAACTTATGTTATCCATTCCGCCTCCACCATATTCTTCCGGAACAGCAATCCCCATTATTTTAAGCTCCCACAATTGCTTAATGATCTCCGCAGGGTGCTCATGTTTTTCATCCAATTCTGCCGCCCTTGGTTTGATCTCCGTCTCGGCAAACCGTCGGACCATATCACGCACCATCTGCTGTTCTTCTGTTAATTCAAAATCCATTTACTACCTCCTAACCTGGCCAAGCAGGCCGAATAACAAGTTAGAACCACGAAGAACACGAAGTAAACGAAGTGTGACATCTAATGAAAAGGATTATATGTTCTTCGTTCCTTCGTGCTCTTCGTGGTGAAAATATTCCGCTAATATCAGAAAACCAAATTTTTATTGAAAGCTATAAATCAGTCAATTTTAGGCATTTTTTTGAAGATTTATCATATGAAAAGGATTATTGCAAGGAGTTTAGTTCTTTAATAAAAGGTACTTGACTGTTTGCTTCAAGTGTCCTATTTATTTTAAAATCATCCCCAGCATAGCTGAGAGTTTAGCTCTGGAATTATTATTTTTATAGCCTCGTATAAGTCAAGAAAGCGAATTTTATAAATTCATTAACATTTTTTGGAGATGTAAGCAGATACTATGCCTTATTCAATTGCCCTGGCTGGAAAAGGTGGAACAGGTAAGACCACTTTGGCCGGTATGCTCATTAAATTTTTGGTCATGAAAGAAAAGACGCCCATACTAGCAGTGGATGCAGACAGCAATGCAAACCTGAACGAGGTGCTTGGTCTTGAAGTTGCCGATACACTTGGAAACGCCCGAGAGGAGATGAAAAAAGGAAACATTCCCGTCGGTATGACCAAGGATGTTTTTATTTCCATGAAATTTGAACATGCAATTGTTGAAGCCGAGAAGTATGATCTTATTGTTATGGGACGGCCTGAAGGAACAGGTTGCTACTGTGCTGCAAATAGTCTCCTTGTAGGTTTTCTGGAACGGCTAACAAACAATTATTCTTACATCGTAATGGATAATGAGGCCGGTATGGAGCACATCAGTCGGTTGACTACAAATAATGTAGATGTTCTCCTTATTGCATCAGATACGTCCCGACGCGGAATTCTCGCAGCCGTAAGAATCAATAAACTTGCAAAGGATCTTAATATAGGTGTCGGCAAAAGCTGGCTTGTTATCAATCAGACAAAAGAACCGCCATCTGCTTTGGCTCTGAATATGATTAAAGATGAAGACCTTGAAATTATTGGAACAATCCCTGAAGATAATACAATATACGAATATGACCTAATGGGGCGTCCAACCATAGAAATACCAGAGGATAATAAAGCTGTTAAAGCAGCATTTAAAATCTTTGATAAGATTGTTGAATAAGCATGGGCAAATTTTAGTGTAGAAATCCAGTTTTGATGGTCACGTAAAAAGTCAGAAATACAACTTTTTATGAGAGTGTTTTGAATCATCTCAACTTTTCCTTTGTGTCTTGGTGCCTTTGTGGCTAAATAATTGAAGATGTCTTGCAACTTTGAAAGTGAGATTCGATGGAAAAGCTATGAAAAAGACAGGCTTTTTATATGATGAAAGATATTTGCTTCATGATACAGGTCCCTATCATCCTGAAGTGCCTGAAAGACTTAAAGCTGTTTATAAGGGTATAAAAGAAGCTGAACTTCTTCCAAAGATTGTGCGGCTCAAAGCCGGTCGGGCGGATCAAAAATGGATCGAAACTGTTCATGATAAAGAATATATTAATCGATTTGAAAGGGCTTGTCTTTCCGGACGCTCGACATTTGACTGTCCGGATAACCAGATGTGTTGCGAAACGTACGAAACTGCCCTTCTGGCTGTTGGTGGTGTTATTGATACTGTTCAACAGGTTATGAAAGGAGATATCGATAATGCCTTCTGTGCGGTGAGACCACCGGGTCATCATGCTGAACAAAATCGCGCCATGGGATTTTGCTATTTCAACAATATTGCTATTGCCGCCAGATACTTACAAATTGAGTGGGACATTAAAAAGATTGTGATCGTAGATTTTGATGTTCATCACGGTAATGGGACTCAGCATATCTTTGAAAAAGACCCTTCTGTGTTTTATTACTCGATTCATCAACACCCCTCATTTGCCTATCCTGGAACCGGTAGGGATTTTGAACAGGGTTCTGATGCCGGTTTTGGATTTACAAAAAATTCTCCGGTATTACCGGGAAAAGGGGACGAAGAGTACCAGAATCGCATCGAAATGGAACTTCTCCCGGTCCTTGAAACTTTTATACCTGAAGTAATCTTAGTTTCAGCCGGTTTTGACGCACATATTGATGATCAAATGTCAAATATCAATCTTTCAACAGAATGTTTTTCGTGGATAATGAAAAAGATGGTTAAAATGGCTGACATATATGCAAATGGAAGGGTTATTTCAATACTTGAGGGAGGATATTCACTAAAGCAGCTACCTGAACTTGCAGGGAACCATGTAAATATTTTGTTAAATGGGTAACAGTTCACCACAGAGATCACAGAGAACACAGAGTAAAATACTGGTAACGTTCAAAAGTGTTCGCATTTATTTGTAAGCGTTTAAAATTTGAACGAGTCGCAATAGGGCGGGGATTAGGCATTTTAACGGGAGGATTATATGTTTGTCAGTAACTCCATGACGGAAGAAGTTGTTTCAATAGACAAAGATGCTGATATCTTTGAAGCAAAAGAAAAAATGGATCAGAATCGAATCAGGCATCTTCCTGTAATAGGGAAGGATAATTATGTAGTTGGAATCATAACAGATCGCGATATAAGAAGCGTCTTGCCTTCTATAGTTTTGCACGATTCAGATAAGCTGGAAGAAAGAGAAAAGCTCTCAAAATTTAAAATAAAAGATGTCATGACAAAAAATCCTGTAACTGTCTCTATATTACACACTATTCAAGATGCACTACTTATTATACAAAAGGCAAAAGTGGGTGCCTGCCCGGTTGTAGATGATAAGAACAGGCTTAAAGGTATTATTTCCGTTCGCGATCTTTTAAGGGCCTTTGTTAACGTTCTAGGTATCGGAGAACCGGGAACACTTTTGTGTATTATCGTAGAAGAAAAAATCGGCCAACTTAAAAAAATTGTTGATGCAATAACAGAAGAAAATATATCATTCGGAAGTGTTTTGGTTGCAAGATACTGGGATGAGGGAAAGCGCGCAGTTTTTCCTTACCTTTTAACTCAAAATGTGGGTCCTGTTAAAAGAAAATTGGAAAAGATGGGCCATACATTGCTTGACCCTATGGATTGGTATATGGATCAATTGCCAAAAAAGAAGAACGATGAAAAAACGTGACAATAGGAGTAGATAAATACGCGTTAAAAAATAAGATTTTGGTTGTTTAGAGACCGGAAAAAAATGTAGACTTTTTTACAGAACTTGTGCTATGAAAACGGTTATATAATTTAAAGGTTTAAAATGTATATTAAATGCTGGGGATCAAGAGGTTCCATTCCTGTTTCCGGGAAAAATTATCTTAAATACGGCGGCGATACCACCTGCATAGAAATTAGAACGAAAAGCGATGATATTATTATTATCGACGCCGGAACTGGAATTAGAAGGCTTGGCAACAAATTGATCGAAGAAGAACGATTTCGTTATAATTTTCTTTTCACTCATGCCCACTGGGATCATTTGCTTGGATTCCCCTTTTTCAAACCCATTTTTTTTAATAATTCCGAATTACGAATACACAAGTGTCCTTTTCCCGGTACTTACGCAGAAAAAATGATCTCCCAGATTCTGTCCTCTCCATATTTTCCCGGTAAACATAGTGCAAAAATAGTTTTTGAAAAAGGATGCCCTGAACAGTTTGAAATAGGTTCTATAACCGTAATACCTATCCGCCTCAGTCATCCCAACGGTGGCAGTGGGTATAAATTTATTGAAAACGGCAAATCATTTGTTTTTCTCACAGATAATGAACTGGGTCATATCCATCCCGGAGGACTTCCAAGTGATGACTATTTAAAATTTTCTATTGGCGCAGATCTTCTTATCCATGATGCCGAATACACTTCAAAGGAATATGAAACTTTTATAAAATGGGGACATTCATCATGTGCGGATGTAATTGATCTTTCCATTAAAGCCAAGATTAAAGAATTAGGACTTTTTCACTTAAATCAGGAAAGAACTGATAAGGAGATGGATGAAATTATTAAGGCCTGCAAAAAAAATATTACTGAAAAGGGACACAATCTTAATTGCTTCGCTGTGAGTAGCGACATGACTTTTAATTTATAATATTTCATTTCTTACATAAAACTTCCTTTGGAAATCTCCCATCTTTATTTATAACTACTCTAATATATTGCACAATGGCACTAAGACACCAGGATTACAGAATAATTTATTTTTTTTGCTATGCATCCTTATTACTCAGATAATGGGATACAATTTATATTTATATTTTCTTTGTGTCTTCGCCTGCCCCGTAGCTCCGGAAGATGGTACTGGGGTGCCTTCGTGGCTGAACAATCACTGAATTTATATAAAAAGCAGGAAAAACATCATGGAAGACCTCATTAAAAAAGCTGCAAAAGACCTTGCCGCTTCAAAAGATGTAGTAGCATTAACCGGTGCCGGGATTTCTGTTGAGAGCAAGATTCCGCCCTTTAGAGGGAAAGGTGGTTTGTGGGAAAAAATTGATCCAATGGAATATGCACATATTGATGCCTTTAATAAAAATCCGACAAAAGTATGGAATGTCCTCCTTAAAGATATGAAAGAGATTATTGACAAGGCAATCCCGAATGATGCTCACAAAGGACTGGCACGACTAGAAGAATTAGGGATATTAAAAACCATTATCACCCAAAACATAGATGGCCTACACCAGATGGCCGGAAATACGGACGTTATTGAGTTTCACGGAACTTATGCGTGGCACCGATGCATGGATTGTAAAAATAGGTGTAAATCCAGCCGGATCGATTTGACAAATATTCCTCCTCTATGTGATTGCGGCGGCATTTACAGACCGGAAGTTGTTTTCTTCGGCGAGATAATTCCTCCTGAACATCTTTGGCGTTCCAGGCAGCTGGCTTCTGATTGTGATCTCATGCTGGTTATCGGAACGTCGGCAACCGTCCAGCCTGCTGCACTTATGCCGCATATTGCAAAAGAGTCCGGTTCAAAGGTAATAGAGATTAATCCGGAAGAGACCCCTTTGACGGAAAGTATCAGTGATTACCTTATCCTGGGAAAGGCCGGTGAGGTAATGAGTAGCATAATAACAGAACTGGAACGTCTATTATAAGTGAAACTCGAAACTCGAAACTTGCCTGTACCGTTCCTTATTTATCCAGGATAAAGTCAAAATCAGAAGGTTGACTTTTAATCACGATAATGCTTAAAAAGATTCGTTGACATCGAAGCCCACATATTATTATACTATGAGACCTTTGAAAAATGCTCAATTTTGCCTGCCCCGTTAAATCTGTTTTTATATTTAACCGGGGTTCAAGTTCAAGGAAGGCGAAAATTTTAACCACAGGAATACATTGAGTATTTTGAGGATAGCGCTAAAGCTTCACTTCGTGCAAAATGTTGAGCCTGACACAGAAATTGGGCAAAAGGGGGCGTTTTGTAAAGGTCTCGTAACGGGACTGTTGCGTGTTTCACGTTCAACAAACATCTTCCGTTCCTTTAGCTATTATTCGTTCCCCACTTTTTTATATTCCACAATATCCTCCCCTTGTATTTGAAGTGATCAGATCCCCGTTAATGACTCATTAAAACAGCTCATTGAGAATTGCTGCTATTAATTTTGTTGTATTGAAAGAAAATTGATTACATGATAATAAACTAGAATATTTCGTAACACTTTAGCCCTTTGAAATCAATTGGTACAGCTAAGCTTGAAAGGTGATTAAATTTTCAATCATGTAATTGTCTGAGTGTATTAGTCCGCCTCAGGCGGATTAAGAAAGAACAGGGACCTGCATTGGTGTGTTTTAAAGGCTGATCAGCTTTTATATCTTAGCTGTTTTATTTAAAAGACATGCACTGTTCTTGCTTTACACTCACTTATGCGCGAGCTTTACACGGTAAAATTTAATTATCTTTCAAACGGCTAAAATATTGCGAATATTTCCTATCACTGCTGGAGACCTTATGAAGACAGAAAAATTCCATAAACAATCACGAATTTTAGTAGTGGACGACGATAAAGGCGCAAGAGAGTCTCTGGAGGAGATTCTTGAGGACGATTATTATGTAGTATGTGTTGAGGATGGACCCAGTGCCTTGGCGAGGATTAAGAATGAGGTGTTTGATATAGTTTTATTAGACCTTGTCATGCCCAAAATGAATGGAATAGAGGTACTAAAGCGGATAAAGGCATATGATAACACCATTGATGTTATAATAATTTCTGCTACGGATCGTGCCCGCGAAGCCACCGCTTCAATAAAGACCGGTGCATATGATTACATTACAAAACCCTTTGATCAAGAAACTATTTTAACTACGATTGAAAGGGCTCTTCAAAAACGCTCTCTAGAACAGGAGGTTTGGTATCTTCGTTCCGTAGTGGCGC
>JAUVVS010000143.1 GCA_030604545.1 Deltaproteobacteria bacterium
AACATCAATCGTCGATTCTGTATAATGTCTTCCCATGATTACCTACCTCCCTTTCTTTCTTTGGAAACCATTGCCAACGCCTGGAGTTTTCTTTCCAACTCCCGAATCTCCCGAATCAATGGCAAAACCGCCTCGTCAACCCGTACTTTTATCAACGATTCAATGTTTTTCAGCGGGTCATCAGGCTTTGGCATTGCCGCAATTTCCTCTTTGGCAATTATCCGAGATAACACCTTGACCAATTCGATTTCTTTTTTTAGCATTTTGAATCCTCCTTAATAAGCGGCCATATTTCAGTCCGCCCGTTATTTCAGATGTTCCCCGCATACGCAAAGATGAACCGGTTAGTCGTAAAGCGCCGTTGGCATCGGAGTTCCCGCATATCGCGGCTCGCTCAAAATCGCAAAGCAAGTCATGATTGACGCTCCGGCAAAGGTGGTAAAAACCGCTTCTATGCAATCCATACCATCAGATAGCATGCTGGAATGAATCGGGATCATATAAACCTTGTTGATGTCGATAGCTGTGGTCAGTTCGAAAGTGTCTGCCGTAACTACACGCGGGATCATGATATCCTCATCATAGAAGGTGCCGTCCACAACCGCTGTTTTCCCGCCACTGAAAGTCAAGACCTCATTGTCAACATAAACCAAATTATTGGTTCGATTATAAAGAATTAACTCTCCGTTGAGGTCTTGGTAAACCGTACCGAGCGCCGTATTTGTCGCGCCGGTTGCTATTTCTCCGGCTGCCGCTGGCACCCCGCTTGAAGCTCCGTCATATTTCAGTCTGCATCCAGACTCATAGTATCTGTCAAATTCCAATGCCGTGGCAACCGTTGTTACATTTGCACCTTGCTCCATCGTTATCTGGCCTGTCGCTAGGGCGGCCCCTGTCATAATATAAATTTCCGCGACATTGTAATTTTTCATGCTCCAAATATCGCTGTTGCCACCACCGGTCTTATCAACATTTGAAAAGCCGAGCGCTATTCCGTATTTATTATTTAATGCGTCCATTTTAAAAATCCTCCTTGTTAAATTTTCCTGTTTAATTTTATCCCGGTAAAGGATCGCCACTATTGACGGCCCATTTTACCAGACTTTCTATGGTCTTGCCGCCAGTGCGATAAAGTGGCTTTGCTGTTCTACACCTTTTGCCGGAGTCAAGGCTTTTGCTCTAACTGGCTGTCCCTCGATTCTCAAAATAAAGCGAAAGACTTGCTCATCCCAAATAAACCTGACGTGAATACTCACGTCTGATTTAATACCGCCTTTTTGGGCCAGGATATAGCCATTTGGCAGATTGGCAAGAACGATATCACCGACATCTCCCAGGGTGGCCGCTTGTTCGATCGCTATCGCATCCAATCCTAAAAGCTTTCCGTAAGGAGCTCCGCTCAATCCGCCCGGAGGCAAATAAGTTGTACTTCCACCAGCACCGACCGCCAGACTCATGGTAAACAACTGCGGTTCAATATTTTGGTTATAAAACCAAACATAATTATTGGTCATGGATGCAAACCGCCGCGCATACATATTAACAATGTTCTGCGTCAAGATCGTATCTGCGCCCTGCCCGCCTTCTATCGGTACTGTTACTAAAGACCCGGCATTTAATATGCCCAGCGGCTGACCGCCACCAATGCCGTTATAAATCGCATCATCGAGTAGAAAACCAAATTCGCCGACAAATGCATCTTTTACGAAAGATCCAATTGCTGCGGAATCTTCCATTAATTCGTCGGTCAGATAGCATAGACCCACCAACTTTTTAAGATTCAATTCGATTTTTCTGAACTTCGGTTTGCTGGCGGTTTTTTCCTCGGCCTCGTCTGCCCAGTAGCCTTTTACCCCACCGAAACGGGTTGCGGCTCTGCTGTTTTCGTCAACGCCGTTAATTTTGAGCGAATTAGCATTACCAGAAATTGGTTGCTTGCGACATCTTGACGCCAGCTGACCAGTTTCAAAGACTTCCTGCAATAGCTCGTCTGAAAAATCTTGCTGAACCAAAAACGCACCCTCACTCCCGACAGTTTCGTTTAGTCCGGTTGCAATATTAAAAAGCCTAGGATCAATTACTCCCGACGGATTAAACGCATTTTTTACCGCCATCAACTGTTCATCGAAACTTATAAACGTGTCTTTTCTGGCACGGTCAGGACTGGCAATTATTCTTGCGCCATCAGCTACTGTCAAGGCTGATGCAGGGGTCGCTAATTCTGTTGCCAATACTTCCTGGCGCTCCTGGCCCTCTACTATTTTTCGGGTTGCGGCGACTTTGTCCATTATCTCAGCTTTAAGATTCAACTCCTCTTCTGTCGGGTCCCTGTTTTCTGCGATGCACTTTGCATCCATATCGCCGATTTTTTTCATCAACGCGGCGATGTCGTCTCTATATTGTGTTACGGTCTTCATGGTTATTCCTCCATTATTTTGTTGTGGCCATTGTTATATCGGCCTGCATTAATAGATCCTCGGTGCTTCCCTTCTCTATTTTATTGACTTTCCCTGCCTCTCGCAGACGGGCTTCTTCCGCAACCTGGGCCTCTCGCTCAATTTGCAGACGGGCCTCCTCTTCAGCATCTCGCTGACTCGAATCACCCTTAAAACCCTTCGCCAATATCTCTTTAGCTTGATTTCGGCTGCACCCGGCATCTCGCAGGGCACGTTCTAAATCTCGCTCATTAAGGTCTTTCTTGATGTCCTTCAATTCATCCGGCACATTCGCAAACACTGACAAATCAAACATGGCGGCGCTTGCCTTCTCCTTGTCCTCTTCAATGCCGTCAATCATTCCCATTTCAAGGGCCTCTTCTGCTGTCAGCCAGGTCTCTGCGGCCATCATCTCTTTAATGTCTGCCTCTTTCTCTCTAGTTTTTTTGGCATACGTGGCAGCTAGGACACCATCGATCTTATCCAGTAGCTCTTTTGCTTCTGCATGGGTTCTCGCATTACCAATAGTCCAACTCCATGCCTCATGAAACATGAAAAATGAATTTTCAGCCATCTTGGTTTCGTTACTGGCAATCGCAATTATCGAACCTATCGATGCAGCCAAACCATCAATATGGGTAATGGTATGCGATTTATGATTTTTGATGGCATTTGCTATAGCGGTTCCATCAAAGACATCCCCACCCGGTGTATTGAGGCGAATATGAAGGGTCTCCGCCTTGATCTCATCTAGGTCTTTTACGAAATCGGCGGCCTCGACTCCGAACCATCCGATTTCATCATAAATATAAATAGTGGCTTCTTTCTCTGTCTTATTTTCTATTCGATAATTCCCCTTCGCTTGCGGTTTAAACGGACTGCGTTTATTCATTCGTTTCATAGCTATCTCCTTATTTTTCAAAGAATCTTCTTCATCTGATGCAGGCTCAAAAGTCCCGTCCCTTGTCTTGCAATGGGATTTCGCCGACGTCTCAGTCCAGGTCGTTGTTTTGTATCGGAGGGCCTGGAGCTCACTTGCCTTGTCCTCATCGTCATAAAGCCCGTAATTATGGGTAATACATTTCCCATCGTGTTTTTCGGCACATGCTTTCTGAGCAAACCCGTCAAATTTATCCGGATTTTCAAGTCTGCAGGAATGCCAATTTTTTAATGGGATATCTAGTTACCTCATCTGATTTTAGGGCAAAGAAAAAGGCAATCTAGATGATCTAGGCACCTAGATTGCCTTTGTTCTTTCTTTCTATCGTTTCTGTCAGTCTGGCCGGACTTTCAGAAAACCCTGATTTTATTTTCTATTATCTACCAACCTGAGCCTATCTTTTATTTCACCTTTTATCGGGCTTGGAGATGATCCTTGATTTTTAGCAAGATATTCCTCATATTTGCTCAATGGCACCATATTCGCCATTATGAAAAGCTCATTCGCCAATGGATTCGGATTTGGATCAAGATCTTCCAATTTTCGAACTTCGTTCGGGGCCATCCATCCAAAACTCAGGGCAGTTTTATAATAAAGTGCCCTTTCTTTGGGACTTCCCCTTAAAAGACCAGCAACTACATGGTTGAAATAGAGCTTTTCCTTAATCTCCCTGGGTATCAACAATTGCATATTGTAGGTCTGCTCAAGGCGGATCAGCCAGGGCAGGATGGAGTCGGTCACAAATGAAATCTGTTCGGATTCGATATTATTAAATGAACTCTTAGTCAGGTCCTTGAGTTTATGGGGCGGCAGATTGAACCATCGGGCTATTTCTGGAATTTGAAATTGTCTCGATTCTAAGAATTGACTATCTTCTGGGGGGATGCCGACTTTTTCCATCTTCATGCCTTCTTCCAAAAGCATAAGCCGATGGGACTGGCCCAAACCGCTATATGTATCGGTAAGCGCCTTTTTCAGATTGGTATGTCCATCCGGACCTAATTTATTGGGATGGCTTACGATTACTCCAGGATGCGTACCATGGCCGAAATAAAGGGACCCGAATGTCTCCAATGCCATTCCCAAGCCGATTGATTTCCGGGCCATGGCGATGGGCGAATATCCCTGAAAGCCATCGAATCCAAGGCCGGGGATATGCAAAACCTGGTCTCTGGTCAATTTCACATTAGGAGAGCCTTCTACTTGGATGTCATAAATAATCTCCCCATTATCCATTTCCATCACGCTGATCCTGTTCGGCGGGATCGGCCAGAGAGCTACAATCTCACCGAATCCATTTCTAACCTTCTCTGCATAGCCATTGCCCCAGGTCAAAATATGGCTCATGAGCACTTCCCGGCCCACCATTGCTGTCATATAAGGGTTCCATTGATCGTGCATAACCCGATAAAGGGATTTATCATCAACTATACGCCGTGATTTTGCTTGTCTTTGCATGAGATTGAGGGGGAGGGAGGCTGTGGTGCCGGAAATGAGGAATACCGCATTCCAGACGGCGGAATAGGTGAGGGCAGTCGCTTCTGTGACCGTTTCGCCTGATACAGATTGAGAGCCACGCAGATTCCATAGCGAGGGGTCCCATGCCTTTGGATCGGTCAAGCTGAGATTGAAAAGCCTTTTAATTCCATGCTTGACTTGCTGGCCAGCATGCCAAGAAAGAAGACTGATTTTACTAAAAAGGTTCAAATAGGATCCATTTGCTAAAAATTAGCTTATGGATATATTATGGGGGGTAAAAAGGGGGAAAGTCAAAGATTAAAAAAGTAGGTATATCAGATAGATGGAAAATCTATGAAGGATTGTGAAAATTTATGTAATATTTCCCGACATTTCGGCGGGTAATCTTTTTACCTTTTTTCATATTATCAACCCTTATCTGGTATCGTTTCTGGTATAATCATGCTTAATTATTACCTATTTTTCTATTATTTAAAATATGACAATCTAAAACTGATTTGCGTGGAATTCTTATGGTTCCACCTTTTTTAACGGCCGTCAAATGACCGTGTTCAATCCACAGTCTCACAGTCCTTTCCGTTATTGAAAAATATTGCGCAACCTCGTCGATCCGGAATAGATCCTTTTTTGGCAGCATGGATTGATCTTCTTCCATTATTTCTTCCTTTGGGGTTGGAATATCAATCTTTTCTGTCTTTTCGCTTGCTTTTTCAACTGTTATTTGTTTTTTTGGTCTTCCTCTTTTCATAATGTCTCCTTTTTAAGAATCAATTCACTTATAATCCTAAAATCTTCTGTCTTCTCATCTTCCTCTATTTTCATTACTTCACCTTCATAGTATTGATTATCATCAATATAAAATTTCATTGTTTTATGTTCTCCGATTGCCATACCACTTACATTTGAACCAAATATACCTTCAAAATGGATATATTTATGATTTGCTGATATTTTTGGAGGATATTTCTTTTTCATAGTTTTTCCTTATCCGGTTTTAATTCATCAAATCCAGCATTCAATATGCCCATTGGCTTTTGTTTTGAGGATGGATCTCCATATAAAATTAGATCCTCTTCTTCCTTGATCTGTTTTTTTATTGCTTCTTTCATAGCTTCAATAAATTGCCGTTTGACTTCTTTTTTAAGGCTTCTTTTCGTTTTTAGCCATTGCGGAATACT
>JAUVVS010000023.1 GCA_030604545.1 Deltaproteobacteria bacterium
AATATATCGAGTCATTCTATCAGGATCTCGGTCTTAGGGTAAAGAGAGAACCATATCAGTACCACGATTTCACGGTGGCCAATATAGTAACGGAGATCTCTTTTTGTGCCAATCCATCTACTTGCTATTTGCTGGGAGCTCATTATGACTCGGTGGCCGGAACGGTGGGTGCAGACGATAACGCAAGTGCAATAGCCGTTCAACTGGAGACAGCTCGAGGGTTGAAAGCATTAAAGGACCGTGAAGAACTGGACCTGGCGGTGAAATTCGTTTCCTTTGCCCTTGAGGAACCTCCTGTTTATGGGACCCGCCATATGGGAAGCAGGGTATATGCAGATAAGGCTAAAAAAGAGAAAGAAAAGATAGACGGAATGATCTGTTTGGAAATGGTCGGTTACACTTGCAGGCAGCCGGGCTGTCAACAATATCCCTTTCCATTGATGTTTATGGATTATCCTAAGGAAGGGAATTTCATCGGCATTGTCGGTAATTTAAGTTCCAGAAAACTTACCCGCGCTTTGTTCGATTCATTCCGTAAAAATTCCGAACTCCCTGTTATTAAACTGACTGTTCCTCTTGGAGGCTGGCTCCTTCCTTCAGTGAGGCTCAGCGACCATGCATCCTTCTGGGATCAGGGTTTCAAGGCAGTCATGGTAACTGATTCCGCTTTTTACCGAAATCCCCATTATCACCTGCCGTCGGATACCATGGACAAGCTTGATAGCCGCTTCATGGCGGAGCTGGTGGAGAGTCTGCTCATCTTCTTTAGCTCTCATCATCGACCAGACTAATGCAATGCTATCTTTGAAAAACACTTAATACGAACCCCTGTTTTTTCATCCGGCAAGTTGAGGATTCCACTTTATCCGACACTGTGGTTACCTTGGTTCCAAAAAATCCTTTAAGTTTATGACTTTTTCGTCTTTCTTTACAGATTCCTTTACGCTTGCCCAGGATCCCTTTATCTTTGCTTTTCGCAGCTTATCGATTACGTCCTGAAACTCGGGGTTTTTTTCTATAAGTTCTTGAATCTGTCTATTAATCTTTTTCCAGCTTGTCTCAAGATCTTCTATATCGAGCTCAAATTCTCCTAAAAATGATAGCAAAGCGCCTAAAGATGACAAAGCGCCATAGTGTGTGATGCCCTGAAGGTAATAGGGACAATGGCACCATAAGCTAACGGATTGGAATCCTCTTCTTTGGCCCTCCGAATGTATGATGGAATGAATGGCACTAGGCCCATGATAGGAAATTGGAATGACATTTTTCTCTTTCAGTTTTAAAAACAGGTCCTGATTTGATGCAATCCCCGATATAACCCTGTCCGTATGGAGGACGTTGTCATACATGCTTCCCAGTGTGATGATGGTCTCAACGCCAAGTTTTTCACAAAGGGAAAAGAGCTCATTCACAAAATAAAACCACCGAAGGTTTGGCTCATCCGCCTTCAAGATGACAAGATCTTTTCCACCTGAACCGGTCTGGGCGGCATAGAAAGAGCCTCCTTGCGGCGAAAGACTTTTCAAATTACCATTTTCTATATTTACCACAGGACGCTTTTCATCGTAACGAAAAAAGCTATCCGGGTTGATTTTGGCAAAATATTTAGCCTTTAGCTTGCTGATCAAATATATGGCCATTTCCTTTGAAACGTCCAGCGCATTTCCCCAGCCGTCAAAACCCGCAATAAGGATGGGCTTGTTCAGTTCGGGTAATTCTTCTATGCAAATTCCTTTTTCGTTCATATTTTTTATTTTTACATTCGTACAACGTAATGTCAAGGCGATCATTAAAGCCGAGGGTGTTTTCTACCAAACAGGATAAACTACTTGATTTGCAGCATTTTTTAATCACATCTTGACACCTATTTTTAATATGTTATAATTCCAGAGCTAAACCCCCAGCTATGCTGGGGAGAATGGCAAAAGCTATGCTGTAGTATTTATTTGTTCGTAAACGTAAACATATCCGCCTGAGGCGGAGTCGTACTCGTGAACGAAAGGAATAAGTAATGTTAGAAAAGGGGTACATGTATTTTATGCCCTTTTAGGGCTATGACGGAGATACAAAATGGCAGATGAAATTCGCTGGATAAAGACCCACTGCTCAAGAATGGATCATGGCGGCTGCGCTCTTTTAGTAGAGGCTAAAAATAATAAAATCGTCGCCATAAAAGGAGATCCGGACGGATTCCTGAATAAAGGCTATATTTGTCCCAAGGGTCTTGCCTCTCATGATAAACTTTCCCATCCTTTAAGGCTAAGGCATCCCTTAAAACGTCTGGGAAAACGGGGAGGGGGCAAGTGGGAAAGAATATCATGGGATGAGGCGCTTAAAACCATAAGTGAAAATTTTATTCGGATTAAAGAAGAATACGGCGCTAGGGCGGTGGCGTTCTGTCAGGGGATGCCAAAAGGTATGGAACACTTTGTTCTAATCCGCCTGGCCAATATTTTCGGCTCCCCGAATGTTGTGGCTGTTCAGGATGTTTGCCATGCTCCCAGAGAGGTAAGCGGAATTCATACCTGTGGATTCTATCCGGTAGCTGATTTTCACCATCCCAGCAGACTCGTAGTTCTGTGGGGGAGTAATATAACAAGCACCAATGAAGAAGGCGCAATATGCAGCCTGCTTCGTGAACAAGTCAGACAGGGAACTAAGCTTGTGGTGGTGGATCCCAGGGAGACCACCTTGACCAAAAAGGCTGAGACCTGGCTGCAGATTAGACCCGGAACAGATCATACATTGGCCCTTTCATTTTTAAATGTCATTATTGCTGAAAGACTCTACGATCAGAAGTTTGTCGAGAACTGGACCCACGGATTTAACGAACTCGCCGATCATGTGAAAAGTTATACCCCGGAAAAGATGTCTGAAATTACATGGATACCGGCCGGCGTAATCCGCGAGGCTGCAAGACTGTATGCAGAGTCTCATCCTGCCGCCATCCAGTGGGGCAATCCCATCGAACAAAATATTCATACCTTTCATACTGCTCGGGCGCTTATCTGCCTTATGGCTATATGCGGAAACCTAGATATTTCCGGCGGGAATATTGAGGCCAATGAGCCCGAGATTCTTGGGCTTGGAAAGTTTGTAAGGGCAGACCTAATTCCTAAGAAAAGGACGGAAATGATCCATGCCCATCACGGGACTATTCCCAGAATGATGACTGTCCCGCCTGCTTTTTTCAAAAAAGCAATCCTTGAGGGGATTCCATATACTCTCAAAGGGGCCTATATGCAATGCACCAATCCGATGATAGGCTATGCGGACAGCCGCCAGACACGGGAAGCCTTATTAAAACTTGATTTTGTTGCTGTTTCGGATATTTTAATGACTCCCACAGCATCCTTTGCAGATGTTGTGCTTCCGGCGGCTACCAATTTCGAGTTTAACGATATCGGCCACTACGGACTGGGCCATGGATATATTCTGGCGCGTCCTAAAATCGTTGATCCTCCGGAAGAATGCATGCCGGACATGAAAATACTAAACGAGCTTGGAAAAGCGATTACATCCGTAGAATACTGGTATGATGACCATGAAGAGATGCTGGAAGCGCTTGTGGCTCCTTCCGGCTTCAATTACAAGCAGTTTGTGCAGCAGGGCTGTTTAAAGGGGAAGGATCGATTCCAAAAATATCTGGATACAGGATTCAAAACCCCCACAGGCAAGGTGGAGTTGGTTTTAAGCCGGGCTGAAAAATTTGGTATTCCTTCTCTGCCGCAATTTACCGGTCCTCCTGAGGAAGATGATCCTGAATATCCTTTGATATTAACAAGCTGCAAGGACTCCTATTTCCTTCATTCATCATACCGATGGCTGGAGAAATTGAGAAAACACCGCCCTATGCCCATTGCCGAACTGCATCCTGAAACGGCTGCAAAGGAGGGAATCCGAGAGGGGGATGCGGTGATTATCGAAACCCGGTCAGGCGCCATAACCCAGTTTGCACACCTGACTGAAAAGGTTCACCCGTGTGTCATTTATGCTGCTTACGGCTGGTGGTTTCCAGAGGGAAAACCCGAAGCCCAATATGAATGGGAAAAGTCCAACTTCAATATCCTCACCACAACGGATAAAATTGGCAAAGAGTTTGGTACGCCCAATCTGAAAGGAATTTGCTGCAGAATCAAGCGAAAATAGAGATAGGGTCAGGCTTTAACGAGCTGCAATTTAAATCACTGTTAGCTTTACCTGAAGCATTTTTTTAAAAGTTTTACTAATGGAAATTATTACTTTAATCGAAGATTCTAAACATGATGAAAAACTAATAGAAGAATTTGGGCTTTCCCTGCTCATTAAAACAAATGGTAAAAATATACTTTTCGATACAGGATCTTCCGAAAATTTTATTAAGAATGCTAAAATGCTGGGAATGGAATTACAAGATATTGATTTTGTGGTTATTTCGCATGCCCACTATGATCATAGCGGAGGCTTGAAAGCATTTTTACAAATAAATGATAAATCAAAAGTATTTTTATGTGAAAGTGCTGATGGAGATTATTATTCGAACACTGTAACCAAATTACCTTATTTTCTTAATATATTGATTTATCCTCTAGTGCATAATTCAGCATATTTTTCCAAATATATTGGCGTAGACAAAACAATATTTAAAAATTATTCAGATAGAATAGAATTTATTAAAAGTTTTAAAGAAATAGATAAAAATATTTTTGCAATTACCGATATTATAAAGACACGTCCTCTTGCTAAAGGAAATAAATTTTTACTTTCAATGCAAGGAGATAAACTTAAACATGATGAATTTAAGCATGAATTAATTTTGACCATTAAGGAAGATGATGGTTTAGTAATTTTTACCGGATGTGGCCATAGCGGTCTTTTAAACATGGTTGAGACAGTTAAAAATTGCTTTAAAGATGATAATATAAAAGGAATCGTTGGAGGGTTTCATCTTAAATTTCAGCCTCGTAAAGATTCTTTAGCCGGAAAAAGGAAAGATATAGAATTTATTGCAAAGGAACTCATTCGGCATAACGCTGCCAAGGTTTATACAGGACATTGTACAGGGAATAAGGCATATACAATATTAAAAAGTATTATAAAAGATCGGTTAAATCGTATATATACAGGTAATAAAATACAACTCTAATTTGTAAAGCAAGTTGGCAACGGATTTTACGATATCTGAACTTAACAATCATTTGACAAATAAACTCATATTTTATATAATACTCTCTATCTTCAATTTGTGTTAATAGAGAGGGTGTAAATTTTCCTGCTACCTTCTAAAATCAAAAAAAGCATTAAAAGAAAAAGCTATGGATAAAAAGAATTATATTTGGCCTCGCTTATCTGGATTGTGTTTTTCTGTTTTAATCATCTTAATACCACTAACGGCTTCTGCAATTCCACCGGATTGGCTACAGAATCACCTTCAAGGAAAATTAAAGTTATCTGGAGCATACCATGGTGTCAGTTTTGCTAATTTTGAGGGGAAAACGCCGGATTATGATGCTATGCGGCTTGCAAAAGACCGTGCTCTGGATGATCTTTGCTATAAACTTGCTGTTTCCGTCAGATCACAATTTGAGGAGAAAATTGCCCAGACAGGAGAATATAATGAGGAAAATGTGTCTTCATCTCTTTTTGTAGGCACACGGCAGACATTATCAGGGGTCGAGGAGAAATATAAATATATCAACTCAAGAAAAAAACGATACTGGGTGATATTGGTTATTGATAAAGCAAAAGCCGACAAGCAGGTGGGGAGCCAAAAATTCATCAACGAAGTCGTCGATCGACTGAATCACAAGCAGGATGAGATCCTTGAGGGAATCAAACATATTTCATCTGTGTTAAGCCAGAATATGAAGGGTTATGCAGATCAGATGAATCATTTCCAAAACCTTCTCGAAACTATTGATACTAAAGTTGAGGCGTCAGGTAGTCAGACTAAAAAAGAGTATTCTTTACTTTACCAGGAGATCAAGAAGCTTCAGGGCACACAACAGCAAAGCAACCAAATAGAAGAACTTATAAATCAGAATAAAATATTACAAAACATGCTGATCCAGATTACCGGCAAGATACAAAAAGATTATTTCCTTGCTCTTACAAACGATGACGTAAAACATAAAGCTGATAACCCTAATTTTCGGATAAATATTGAACCGGATAAAGGGCAGGGTGCAGATTACTATTACGGAGAAAATATTCGATTTCGTGTACGAGCATCCAACGGATGCTACATAAAGGTGATATACCTTTCTTCCACCGAAGAAGGTTCCGGCAGTGAAAAAAGGATAAACACCCTTCTATTTCCAAACGTACATGATAAAGATAACTGGATCAGGGCTGGGGAGACAAAGGAGATTGGAAGGTTAGGGGAGCTTGAGATTTCGCTGCCTTTTGGTAAGGATATTATAACGATAGTGGCATCCAGGACACAATTTAAGGATATAGAAGAAGCTTTGAGACAAGCAGAAGGCGGTTACTATTCAGAAGTTACCTCAAATACTAACGGCGCTCTCCAGATACGAAACAGAGGGGTAACAGTGACGCAATCTGTAAGCAGTTCCGTTTCAGGAGATTTGCCATCAGACCCGATAGCCACAGACACCTGTTTTATTGTCAGCCATCCGAATTAAATAAAAGAATTTGAACCCCGGTTAAATTTTAATAGATTTAACTGGGCAGGCAAAATTGAACATTTTTTAAAGGTCTCTCTATTGGGAAACTCCCCTCTTTTTATTAGACATCCTGTCTAATTTTATTTTTTTATTCGATGATCATTATTACATCGCCGGTGGCAACTTCCATTCCCTTTTGAACCGAAATTTCCTTAACTGTTCCGTCCAAATTGCTTATCAGGTTGTTCTCCATTTTCATTGCTTCCATGGTAGCTACGGTCTGTCCGGCTAACACCTTATCCCCCACCTTAACCTTAATATCCATGATGAGGCCGGGAATAGGGGCTTTAACGATGGAGTCTTCTTCGACGGCAGCAGGTGTCGGTGACGGAGCTTTAATAGGAGTTGGGGTGGGGGTAGAAACAGGTGTTTTAGGAGCTGCTGGAGTAACGACCGGAGCCGGCTCACGCTGTGGAGCCTTTGAATGGGGGGCAACCTCCGCAAAGTTTTCGATCATAACATCGTAAGATTCACCGTTTACGCTTACTTGGGCGCGCCCGTTCTCAATCTTACCTACTTCTACCTCAAACTTATTGTTTCCGATTGCAATTTTGTATTTCATTTTAAAAAACCTCACAGGTTCTACCGGTCACTGCGATTGAAGGTTAAAAAACGATCGCCCATGATACGTTCCCTTCCTTGTTGGGTCCAGGAAGTGATTTGGGAAATAGATAGATCAAGGGGCTCCGGCGCCTGAAGTGCAGATAAGTGCATATGCAGGGCAATAGAGACAGCTATCACCGATTCTTTGGAAAGACTCGCATCAATTGTTTGCGGACGATCTGCGGTGATAGTCGCTCCATTAGGGCTGATTTCCATCCTTGTCTCGTCGGACATAACATCTTCCGCCTCTTTAGCCTGAGACGCGGATGCTTCGTCGGCTTTGCCCTTTCTTTTCGCAATTGACTGAAAAACCTTGCCGGAAATAATCATTCCGATCATAAGGATTGAAAGGACAAGGAATATACCAAAGAAACGTATAAAGAGGGTTCCCAGCGCATAGCCCCAGAATGAGTCCTTGGCACCCCCCACAAGAGTAATCCTGCCGTTGGTAGCTCCGTCCGTGTCAAAAGGACCGCCGTCCTTTACTTTAATAACCAGATCTCTGGTAAGGCCCGAACGGCTCAAATTTTCAGCTTCAGAATTCATCCACGGCTTTTGCAACTTATGATTGAAAATCCAATACGCTGTCTCACTGGCAAAGAAATCTGATGTTATCGAAACCTTGACCTCCGTACCCGGGGTAAGCTCTACGATTTTGGTCACGAAAAGGGATGATTTAAAGTCCTTGACATCAACATCGGGGTGCTCTGCCTCTGAGAAGTCCATCCCTTGAACCTCGAAAAGCTTTCCTCCTAAAACCTCGAAATTGATTAGAACGCTTGAATTCTTTGCCCGCGGGATGAGTTTAGCCGTGATTTTATCTCCCATGCGGGTGAATTGAGGCTTTGACTTCTCAATTTTATCACCGAATGCGGCCAAGGAGGCGCTGAGGGGAGTAAGAGAAAAAAACAAAAGAGCAGATACGAGCCATATCCAAAACCGTCTGTTGAACAATTTTATATCTATTCTAATCATGGTTTTCTCCTAATTGAACATGGCGATAAACATGCCTGCTGCTGCTGCCGAACCAATTACGCCCGCAAGATTAGGGCCCATGGCATGCATAATGAGCCAATTATCCGGATCTGCCTTGAGGCCTTCCGTTTGAGAGACACGGGCAGCCATCGGCACCGCTGAAACACCTGAAGAGCCGATGAGGGGATTCATTTTTTCTTTTAGGAATTTGTTCATAATATGGACGGTAAGGATTCCTCCAAAGGTACATATCACAAAATCCATAAGGCCTAAGGCGAAAATTAAAAGCGGCTTCCAGTTAAGAAAGACATGTGCCTGCATTGTTGCTCCAACGGAGAGGCCGAGTAAGATGGTTACGATGTTCATAAGGCTGTGCTGCGCCGTGTCGGATAGTCGCTTTACAACGCCACTCACTCGCATAAAGTTGCCAAACATAAACATCCCTATCAGGGGCGCCACAGCAGGGATGAGGATGATGATTAAAAAAGTGGCGATGAGAGGAAAGAAAAGCTTCTCTCTAGCCGAGACTGGCCGGAGTTGCCGCATCTTGATTTTACGTTGCTCAGGAGTTGTCATCAGGCGCATGATTGGCGGCTGAATGAGCGGAACCATAGCCATGTAAGAATAGGCGGCCAATGCGTTAGCTCCTAAAAGATGGGGTGCAAGTTTTGCTGTCAGGTAGATTGTTGTCGGCCCGTCCGCTCCGCCAATGATCGCTACGGAAGCGGCTTCCTTGAGCGTAAAGCCAAATACGAGGGTTCCGATGTAAGTAATGAAAACACCGAGCTGTGCACCGGCTCCGATAATGAGGGTTTTCGGATTGGCAATGAGTGGCTCAAAATCGGTCATAGCTCCCAGTCCAAGGAAGATTAGACAAGGGATAATCTCCCACTCGACCCCATACTTATAGAAGGCTCTGATTAGTTCGGGGTTGCCGTGCTCGGTAAAGCCCATCAATGGTGTGAGAGGGAAATTAACGAGGAAGATCCCGAAGCCTATCGGAACAAGAAGCAGCGGCTCATACTCTTTTGCAACTGCAAGGTAAAGGAAAAAGAACGAGATGCCGATCATGATCAACTGGTTAACGGCAAGGTTCGGAACCCCTGTCTGTGTTATAAGAATATTTTGGATGAGCTCAAATACTTGATTCCAGGTCATTTCATTCGCTCCTTTCTAAAGAGGGATGTTGCCGTGCTTCTTAGGCGGGTTAGTATCTCGCTTTGTTTTGAGCATCTTAAGCGACTGGATGATTTTTAAGCGGGTGTCTGCCGGATCTATGACTTCATCAATGTAACCCAGCTCGGCAGCCCTAAAAGGGTTAGAAAACTTTTCACGATAATCGTCGATCAGCCTTTTCCGCTCAGCCTCCGGATCTTCGGCATTTTTTATCTGGTTTCGGGAGATGATGTTTACCGCACCTTCGGCACCCATAACCGCAATCTCAGCGGTGGGATAGGCCATGTTGATGTCACCTCGAATATGCTTCGAACTCATAACGATGTAAGCCCCGCCATAAGCCTTTCTGGTAATAATCGTAATACGCGGGACAGTGGCTTCACAGAAAGCATAGATAAGCTTTGCACCGTGTTTGATAATCCCACCGTGTTCCTGGTGCGTGCCGGGCATAAATCCAGGAACGTCTTCATAAATAATGAGAGGAATATTGAAGGCGTCACAGAAGCGCACAAACCTAGCACCCTTTATAGAAGCGTTGATATCGAGTACGCCGGCCATAAATTTAGGCTGGTTCGCAATTACTCCCACCGGCATGCCGTCCATCCTGCCAAAGCCTACGACGATGTTTTTGGCCCAGTGCTCATGGACTTCAAAGAAGTGACAGTCATCCATGTTTGATTGGACAATGTCACGGATATCGTAGGGAACGTTGGGATTCGAGGGAACAATTTTGCGAAGGCTTTCATCACGGCGCATAGGATCATCGTTTGTTTTCAGCCTGGGCGGATCTTCCATATTATTTTGGGGTAGGAAGCCCAACAGTTCACGGATCTGGTCAAGACAGGTTTCGTCGTCGGGAGATGCGAAGTGGGCTACACCACTCATTGTGTTGTGGGCTATTGCCCCGCCCAGCGCCTCTTTGGTGACTTCCTCCCGTGTAACCGCTTTAATAACCTCCGGACCGGTGATAAACATGTAGCTGGTCTTTTTCACCATAAAAATCCAGTCGGTGAGCGCAGGAGAGTAGACGGCTCCACCGGCAGACGGGCCCATGATGGCATTAATCTGAGGGATCACACCGGAGGCCATGACGTTAAGAAGGAAGATATCTCCATAGCCGGATAAGCTCATTATTCCTTCCTGGATTCTCGCTCCACCGGAGTCGTTTATTCCGATCATCGGAGCACCCATCCTCATTGCCATCTCCATAACCTTGCATATCTTTTCAGCATGGGCCTGGGAGAGTGAACCGCCAAATGAGGTAAAGTCCTGAGCATATACGAAGGTTTGTCGGCCATGAATATGCCCATGGCCTGTGACAACGCCGTCGCCCGGAATCTTTTTATCCGCCATGCCGAAATCGGTGCAACGATGTGTCTTGAAGCGATCGATCTCAATAAAAGTCCCCTCGTCGAAGAGCTTGTCGATCCTTTCACGGGCTGTGAGCTTTCCGGTATCATGCTGTTTTTTAATCCTATCTGAACCGCCGCCCTCCATAGCCTGCTTGTTTTTATGCTCGAGCTTCTCAAGTAACTCTTTGGATTCCATAAATTCTCCTTCTCACATAATAAACTTTATAAAGGCAACGAGATTAGCATTCTTAGAAGTGATATGTCAATTCTATTTTTAGGGTTGGTATTATTAAAATGCCGGATTTTCTTATATCGAAACATTTACTCAACTTATTGAAAATATATTATTTAAAGGTTATGATCATTTTTGAAACCGATTTTCAACTTTTTCTTTACAAACCGATTGCGTTGGATTATTTTAAAAGTTTGTACTATTTTAGCTGTTTGAAAACAGGGCTGCTTCAAAGATAATCAACTACCTTTGAAGCTTGCTAGTTCTAATTACTTTCGGAAGGCTAAATTGATAAATTATTCATAAATTACGCAAGAGGGGCCATTATACTATGTCAAAAAAAATGAAAACAATTGATGGTAACACGGCAGCGGCTCATGTGGCCTATGCCATGAGTGATGTTGCTGCTATTTATCCGATTACGCCTTCATCAGGGATGGGAGAAATGTGTGATGAATGGGCAGCCAAT
>JAUVVS010000268.1 GCA_030604545.1 Deltaproteobacteria bacterium
GATAAATTCTTCATGAGAAATGCGGGACTAATACCTTCAGACAATTACACGGCTGAAAATTTAATCACCTTTCAAGCTTATTTGTATAAACTGGTTTCAAAGGGCTAAAGTGTTACAATTAATCAAGTTTTAGGTGTTGGGTTATTATTTTTTATCTTGACTTCAATGTTTTCACTATTGTAGTTAGTAATCTGATATTTGTATTATATTTTCAAAGCTCACCTTAAATGTTCGTAAAAAACTTTTTTTGACTTTCTATGAGACTATCAAATATTAAATTTAAAAAAAGGAGGAAAAAATGGCCAGTAGTGTATACAAAATCATAGACTTGGTAGGATCTAGTGAAGTTTCCTGGGAGGAAGCTGCAAAAGGTGCAATAGAGACAGCATCAAAAAGCCTCAGAGATCTGAGAATTGCTGAGATTGTTAAACTGGATATGAAAGTTGAAGAGGGAAAGGTTGTTGCATACCGTGCCAGAGTGAAGCTTTCATTTAAATATTCCACCGACTAATTTATTTTTTGCACTATCATTGGGTACCGGCAGTAGCGTTTTTCAAAAGTCTCGACCTATATCTATTTTTTGAGTTTATCTCTACAGTTGAAATCATAGATCTAATGAACAAAAAAAGGCATCCCGCCTTGCCGGCGGGATGCCTTTAAAAACAATTTTAGTGCGTTATATTTTTGTAACGTTCTTTGCCTCGGGCCCCCGGTCGGTTTCTGCTACTTCAAAGCTTACCCTATCACCTTCAGATAGAGTCTTAAATCCAGTCATATCGATGGATGAGTGATGAACAAATAGGTCTTTTCCCTCTTCAGCTTCAATGAAGCCATACCCCTTTTTATCGTTGAACCATTTAACTATTCCTTCTGCCATAACTTTGATCTCCTTTCAAAACTTTCCATAATTGTTCTAATTCTCTGGTCGATATGTTGGAAAAAGAAAAAATCCTTCTAAACAAAACCGACCCCCACAGTTCTAAAAAATTAATATTTCTACAATAAAACATTGAAACTTTAAGTCAAGTAAAAAAAGTATGACAACTTAAAATATCTTTTAATTTGATAAAATCAAGACTTTATGAATTCGTAAAAAGTCATTATATTGTTTTCCACATTATATTCAAGGCATTGTAATTTGATGATCTTTGGTATAAAGTACTATGATCTTCCAAATAAATGGAATAAATATGATTCAAGACCTATGAGGAATGAGAAATGGATGATAGTATTAAAGAGACTTTGATTGATATTGTCGGCCGGCAAAACTTCACAGATTCCTTAATCGATCTGGTCTCTTATTCCAACGACGCTTCGGACCACTACCATCGGCCTGAAGCAGCAGTATGGCCTGCCAGTACGGAACACATTTCCAGGATCCTCATCATAGCCAATAAACACTGCTTTCCGGTCATTCCTCGGGGGGCAGGAACCGGTTTGGCGGGTGCGGCAGTTCCGGTTTACGGAGGTCTCGTTTTAGACATGTGCCGGATGAACAGGATACTTGATATCCGGATAGCCGATCGCCTCGCCGTTGTCCAACCAGGTGTAGTCTATAACGATCTGAAAAAGGCCTTGGCTCCATACGATTTTTTCTTTCCACCGGATCCTGCAAGCGGCAATGTTTGTACCCTTGGAGGAAATGTTGCCACAAACGCCGGCGGAATAAGAGGAGCTAAATACGGGGTAACAAAGGACTATGTGATGAAGCTTGAGGTGGTTCTCCCCAATGGATTAGTTATGCAAACCGGGTCAAATTGCATGAAATCCGCTTCCGGCTATGATTTAACCCGGCTCTTTGTCGGATCTGAAGGCACTCTTGGCATAATTACTGAAATCACCCTCAAAATCAATCCAAAGCCCATGGCCTTTAAAACCGGTCTGGCTTTGTTTTCCAGCCTCAGGGACGCAGGTCGGGCTGTCAGCGATATTATGCACTCCGGTATTATTCCAAGTGTCCTCGAAGTGCTGGACGAAAACACCATCAAAGTTTTACAAGATCATAGTAGCGTGAATCTGCCGGATGTTACGGCCATAATCCTGGTAGAAACCGATGGCTATACTAGGGCTGAAACCTCTTTCCAGATGGAAAAGGTGATCGAGATATTCAGGAAAAACAGCGCCGCCGATGTCCAAATAGCAGACTCTATTGAAGAGGCTGATGAATTGTGGCGGATCCGAAAGTCAATCAGCAGCATCGTTGCTCAGATTCGACCCAACAATGTTTCAGAGGACGTGGCAGTTCCCATATCCATGGTGCCAAATCTTCTGACTGGTATATCAAAAATTGTGCGGAACCACGGTCTACCTTTTGTTGTTTTTGGCCATGCAGGTGACGGCAACCTCCATCCCAAGATAATGTATGATCGCTCTGATCCGGACCAGGTTAAGCAGCTCCGTGAGGTGGTGACTGAGATCTTTAAACTAACTTGCGATTTGGGCGGCACCCTTAGCGGTGAGCACGGCATTGGTCTTGCTAAAGCGCCTTACATGACACTGGAACACGACCAAACGGCTATCGATGTGATGCATGACATAAAGAGATTGTTTGACCCCAATAATATTCTTAATCCGGGTAAGATGGGGCTGGAAGTATAGGCGCTTAGTACAGCAACATCGACAAAATGTTGTCGATATGACTGTAAATTATAGCAGTAACTGTTTTAGGTTTTAACACCTAAAACTTAAAACTAAGGTCGACTTTTGCGGTTTCTAAATCCTGTTAAGTTCTAGTGGATCACCTTCAATCTTTTTGTTTGCCTCTTTCAATCTATCTTCACCTGATATTACTGCAACGGCCCAGTTCTCTCTGTTTCCATCAAAATATTTTTCTGCAACCCCGGCAACCTCTTTGCATGTCAATTCAAGGAGCTTTCTTTTGAAACGTTTCCGGGACTCATCTGTAAGAGAAACCAATTTTCTGTAAAACGCCTTCCTGGCCGCAGGGCCCGGCGGGTCCGGCTTGTCGATTCCAGAGCATATTTGCAGGATAGCCTCCTTGACATCTTCATCGTTGTATTTTCCTGACCTTATGAAAGACCTAGCTGCTTCATATACATTCAGGGTAGAAACTATGTGGGGATCTCTATATGAAGCAAAACAAAAAAGCCCGTTTTCAAGATTGTAAATGGCATATCCTCCATATGCACCCCCCTTTTCCCGAATCTCGCGGTGAATATACATGGATCGAAGAATTTTGCTTATCACAGATAGGGCAGGAGCATCTTCATGTTCCATATTAACGGTCTTAAACGTCTGAGCCACGAAGGAGATAGAAGAAGAAGTGCTCCATCCTTCCCTAGGAATTTTATCACCAACCGTGACTTCCGGCGGAACAAAACCGTCAGACTCTCCTTTAACAAGTTCATTTTGTAAAGATACAGTGTGGGAAGATGCGCCTGATAATGCTTGATCTTCGCCAATTAACACAATTTTTAGTTTATTATTTGTTAAAAGGCTTTTGCCGATTAATGCCAAATCTTCAGAAATCGATTTTAATTTATCGTCCTTAA
>JAUVVS010000235.1 GCA_030604545.1 Deltaproteobacteria bacterium
AATTCTTTTAAGAAATCCATCCAGCGACTCGGTGAATTCTTTTGTGGAAGGCCGGTTTTGTTTGGCTTGATATTCTTGCTCAAAGATGAATCCTGTTATTAGATTCCCGAATAGATGCAGGGATGGTTCATAGAATTGACGTTTAAAGATATCGGGATTTAGATAATCAGGATTTTCTGACAATTTACCCCCTCGTCTTAACCGTCTAGCAAAGACTACTTGGGGAACTTTTAGGATAACGTGATCACCGTCACATAAGTACTTCCTGTAGGTCTCGAGTACGCGATAACTCTGAGTAGGCCTTTCATTTTTATCCAGTAACAACCGGTAAAATGTAAAATCCAATTCCAAGACAGAAAAATGTTGGAAATACTCCGTTACGCTTTCAACGGGTAATACTTCTTCTATGAAAGTGTTATTGCCAAGTTTCTTTGATCTTTTCGTTGTTTTCCCCTTGTACCGGTTATCCGAATATATCTGTCCGATCCATCCCGCGTATCTATCACTGGCAGTGCCGATGGAAACATTCTGATCGAGATCACGAAATTGGAATTTTTCCGAATTCGAGGCACTATTGCTTTTCATGTGGACCTTTGGTGGTTAGAAGACACATAATTGCATTAGGCATGCGCTTGAGGCACCGAGGTGAGACAATGGAAAAGAACGATTCCATTCTTTAGCAGAGTAAGTAGGGATCGAGATTTGCTTTTTGCTTATAGATATATTGTTCTGTTATATTTATTCTTACGTCGGTTCATAAAAGCATCTTTTGGGTGAGGATATTTTTCCCTTCTTCTTCAGTTCAGTTATGATCTTTGACACCTCTTTACTCTCTATCTTGGTAGTTTTTGCAACATCTCCAGGTCGCACTGGTTTACCTGCCTTTTTCATTGCATCGAGTACCATTTTTTCTTCTTTTTTCATCTTAAACCTCCTTGTAGTTTGATGCTGACTTCCAGTTATGGTACCTCAAACAACTGATCCCAGTTTGTGGTGTAGGACTGTGAGCGGCGTTCAAACACGGTTCGCCATCTCTGATTTTGCCTTAAGCCAACAGCTGCGTATTTTAAGGTACTAGAACCCATCTTTATGTTAATGTTGTCAAGAGCGCTCATGAGTTTGACTGAACGGTTGCGGTCCTTGACATCGAATAGATTCGCCTGAATCTGACTTTCTGGCACCAGGTCATTAAACATAACCCCTGCTTTTTTATACAGATACCCTTTTCTGTAAATTTCTTTAAGACCCTGATGAGCATATTGAATCAACTCTGAAGTATCACTGGTTGAAACAGACAGTCGTATGGTTTTAAGATTAAAATACTGGCGCTCCCTTTTAAAACGATTTGTCATCAAAAAAACCATGAGGACACCTGAAACAGAATGCTCTTTTCTCAGTTTTTCTGCCCCGACAGATACATAAGCGGCAACAGCCTCTTCAAGTTCATTCAGGGTTTCTATTGATTGTTTGAATGATCTGGATACGGTAATCCCCTTTTTAGGAGGCGGGCACCGGTCAAGACAATAACAGCATACCCCTCTAAGTTCATGAATTAGCCTGGTTCCCACTATACCCATCCGTTTTTTTATCAAGTTGTCGTCAGCATCTCGGAGCTGTAGCGCATTGCGGATGCCGTTCTCTTTAAGAAACCTGGAATAAGCAGGTCCTACACCCCAAACATCTTCAACCTTTGTTTTTTCTAGAGACTTGTCCTGATAAGGTGACGAAGTCAAGTCAAAGACGCCACCCGCCTTTTTCGACTTTTTGGCAAGATTGTTCGCTATTTTGGCCAGTGTCTTGGTCTTAGCAATACCCACGGATACTGGAATGCCAGTCCATTTCCTTGTCTTATACCTTATCTGGTGCCCATAATCCGTTAAATCGTATTGTGTTAAACTAGACAGATCCAGGAATGCTTCGTCAATAGAATAGATTTCAATATCCGGTGTAAATTCGGCAAGAGTTTGCATTACCCGCTGAGACATATCCCCATAAAGCGCATAGTTGGAAGAATAAACTTGCACGCCATTGGCTTTAATTAAATCACGAATCTGAAATACAGGGACACCCATTTTAATACCAAGAGACTTGGCTTCGTTTGACCTGGAAATAGCGCAGCCATCATTGTTTGAAAGGACTATGACAGGCTTTCCAGCAAGCTTCGGATTAAAAACTCTTTCACATGACACATAAAAGTTGTTACAATCAACAAGTGCAAAGACAGGAGGCATGAAAATATTACCCTCGTATAGTTGCAATGCTAAAGAGTATGAATTACATTTGTTACCACACCCCAAATCTCAAAGTTCATTTCCTCTTTAATCTCAAGAGGCTCATAATTTTCGTTTTCGGGCATCAAGAATACTTTCCCTTTTATCATTCGAATCCTTTTTAAAGCCAAATCCCCATCAATTACAGCGATTACTACTTTTTTATTAGCAGGTTCAATCGCTCGGTCCACGATCAATAAATCTCCAGGATGTATCCCGGCATCGGTCATAGAATCTCCCGTAACTTTTACAAAAAATGTTGCGGAAGGATGTTTAATAAGTTGTTTGTTGAGGTCAAGTTTACCTTCAATATAATCTTCAGCAGGAGATGGAAAACCAGCTGTAACCGGTACCATGAACAAAAGCCTTTCGCATTCCGTTGATCTATCAGGATAATATATAGCCTCTATCTTTGTAACCATAATATAATCACCCCTAAATCAAGATTTGTTAGTCATGTAAACAATTTAAACGTTGGAATTATTTCCTGCGCCCGAAAAAATCTGCGCTTCTAAATCAGGACAAATGAATACAACTGAATCCCCTACCTTACAAGTCCATAGTGCATTTTTCGATAAATCTCTAACGTAAAAAGCTCCATAATCGAAAAGTGAAGATATCACCCCAAGTTCCATTTGGCAACCAGAAAAGGATTGTGAAGCTGTCGGTTTCTGTTACCCAGAACAAAGGTCGTTCAATCAAATATGACCTTGCATTATCACCACTGATCCAATGAAGAACCCGGTGGCAGATAGTTTGCCAACAGTTACACTCACCCATCGGACGATTTTGCTATAGATCTCTAATGGATATCGTAAATCTTGTTAAGTTCTGGGGCAAGATTTGGGGTATCCGACAGGCTGGAAGGGTGTTTTCAGGCGTGGGAGCGAAAAATTGAGGCTGGAACCGGAGTGGGTTACTCTGGACACAATACATCTTTCGCCGAGAAACTTATAATATCATCTGGAAACCTAAACAAATCGGGCTCTTGAATAGTATAACATAATAGCAGTTATCAAAAGTTACAGTGTCTGCTGTTCGACTAAAGATGGTATGGCAGTATCGTGAAAATTGGCCGATGCTTGATATGTGGCAGAAATCGAAAGTCGGTAACGCTTGAACTCAGCGGCGCGGCTTTTGCGATGAGCGCATGTTAATTAAATTCTGAAGTTTTTTTCGAAGCAGGTAAACTACAGGGTCATCTGCATGTGGTTTTGATGCTTTTAATGCAGAATCAGCGATTGCGACATGGTTTTCGGTACGCCCCTCTGTCTCAGCCACAGCTAAATTTAGAACGGCTCTTGATAATAACCTTTGATCACCAATCTCTTTGCACCTCTTAAAAGATCGATTGTAAAACTTCCTGCCTATTTCTACATTTCCTTTCTTAAATTCATAGAAGCCACTTGTTGCATTGTAAAACAGCATTTCATTTTCCGTAAGATTTGATGATAATGACATTAAGCATTCTTTGGCCTTGTCCAATTCATTCTGTTTTGTAAGTGTGTAGCAAAGGTTGTTTGTCAACATAAAATGGTTTGGATTGGCAGATAATCCTCTTAACGCAAAATCAACTGCTGTATCAAGCTCTTCAAGACAGTCTGCGACATGGCATCCCAATACATAAGGACTTGCAGAATAGGGCTCTTCAAGTTCCCACTCAACAACATTCTCCAAAGCTTCTTCTAATTTAAGATTAGAGAAATTATTCCACGCCATTGCCTCATGACTATTTTCATAATTTAACACATTGTTAGGCTGCAATGTTGGAAGTCTATTTCTCAACACCCATTCTCCGTGTCGAATAACGCTCTCACTCGGATTTTGCCATGCAACTTTAAAGTTCTTTTTAGCGTTCTTGACATTCCCTGATTCGAGTTCAAGCATCCCTACATTTTCAAACAATTCAGAGAAATGAAATATTCGATCAAGTGGCAAATTGGAGGGTAATAGTTTTTGTGATCTTCCCAGTTTGATATTGATTCTTGAGCTGATACTTACTTCTAAGGCCTTTATCCATGGATCAGTTACTTGATCCAAGGCTCTCTTTAAATGATGATAGGC
>JAUVVS010000098.1 GCA_030604545.1 Deltaproteobacteria bacterium
ATAGTACTGAAGAGATAGAAACAAGGCAGGAGCGCTGGTTAAAGGAAGACAAGAAGTCTGACACGGAATATCTGGAAGATTATATTCTCGAAAACTTTAATAGTATCGGAAGAAATGAACAATGCCCGTGCGATTCCGGTAAAAAATTCAAGAAATGCCATCTCCACTGGGCAGAAGAAAAACTGAGAGAGCTGAAGGAAGAAGAAGCCCGTCTTGAGCCCATGGAAATGACTCGCTATGCCATTACAATGGAAAGGCAATCGGAAAGTGCGATTCGCCGGTTTCTCACATCAAAAGATATGACATTGCTCTTTCAACAACTGAAAGAGAAGGTTCTTGAGTCTATAAAGGCTCCAGACAAAGAGTTTAAATCCAAAGGGTTCATGAGCTACTTTGAACCGATATTTTCCCAGATCACCTTTGAAAGCAAAGAAGAACTTGAGGATTTTACGAAGCTCTTTATGGACTATTACAACGCCCTGGCCCATCAATATTTACATCACCCAAGGGACGAAAAACTTATTCATTAAAATCTGTCACCAGAACCTTGTTCATATTAATGGATTCTATTGCATAAATATTACTTGTTATTTTACATACTTATGTATTAGTAAAACTCTGCTTTGATCAACGGGATATTCTTGGTGGCAAAGATGATACAGTCGTAAAAAGTCGTCACTCCGGTGGAAACCGGAGTCCAGATAATCTGAAAATTCTGAATGCTAATTTCTTTACTCATACACAGCCCAGCCCTCTCAGTAAAAGCAACGAACAGTTCCCTTATCACATCTTTATCACGAAAATAATTGACATTTTTCACCAAAAGTGGTCTTCTTGCTATATTTCACAAAGCAAATGTAAGTACAATTCGATGATATATGTTATATTTGCTGAGAACGAAGATAAATGAATGCGGATGTGTTGTTTTCTACAAAAAGCTTTGCCCGTTTAAGAAACCCGCACGTCCTGTGCGGGTAAAAGTAAAGAATAAGGGATAAATCCATAATGGATGGAAAGTCATTAAATATTACAGACGAAAAGCTGAACAGGCTCAGAGAGATTATTCCCGAAGCTTTTGCTGAAGAAAAAATTGACTGGGAAAAGCTGAAAGCCGCTCTGGGCGAGGATCTTGAATTTAAAGACGAACGTTATGTCTTAAACTGGGCAGGAAAATCGGATGCGTTCAGGGTTTTGCAGTCGCCAACCACAGCCACCCTTGCCCCGTGCAGAGATGAGTCGGTCAATTTTGACGGCACGAAAAACATCTTTATCGAGGGTGAAAATCTTGAAGTCCTGAAGGTTTTGCAGAAATCCTATTTCGGCAAAATCAAGATGATTTATATCGATCCGCCTTATAATACCGGCAATGACAACTTTATCTATCCCGACAAATTTTCCGAGACCAGAGAGGAGTACCTGGGCCGTATCGGCGACAAGGACGAAACCGGCTACATGACCCGTGAGGGGCTGTTCCGTAAAAACAGCAAGGACAACGGACATTATCATTCCAACTGGCTCTCTATGATGTATCCGAGACTGTTTCTGGCAAGAAATCTACTGCGTGAGGACGGTGTGATATTTGTCTCCATCGACGATAACGAAGTGCATAATTTGCGGTTAATGATGAATGAGGTGTTTGGGGAGGAGAATTTTGTTGGGAGTTTCCAGTGGCACCGTCGTCAACGTGCCGATAGCAGAAATCAATCAAATGCATCAACTGATCACGAATACATAATAGCTTATGCTAAAAGCGAAAAGGCTGTCTTGCAAGGAGCCAATATTGATACAGAGAAATATAAAAACCCCGACAATGACTTTCGCGGTCCTTGGGCTAGTATTGATCTCTCTGGTTTAGCAACAGCTTCACAAAGACCAAATCTCCATTATGATATTATTGATCCAAGTACTGGAAATATTTATCCACCAAACCCTAGTAGGGGATGGTCGAAAAGTAAAGAAAACGTCCAAAAAATGATTGCAGAGGGGCGAATATTGTTCCCTAAATCGCCGACAGGCAGGCCAAGAGAAAAGAAATTTCTGAGAAACCTATTAAGCACCATAACAGGATTTTCAACATGTTTGGACTCTAAAAAAGTTGGTTATACAACCAATGGTACAAGAGAGGTGACCGATATATTTAACGGAAAATACTTTGATTTTCCAAAACCTTCAGCACTCATCAGAAGTTTTGTTAAGCAGTCCACACAAACTAATGATAACGATATTATTCTCGACTTCTTCTCCGGCTCCGCCACTACCGCCCATGCCGTCCTCGACCTCAACAAAGAAGACAACGGCAGCCGCAAGTTTATCATGGTCCAACTTCCCGAAAAATGCGATGAAAAATCGGAAGCCTTCAAGGCAGGCTATAAGACCATTGCCGAGATCGGCAAGGAACGTATTCGAAGGGTCATCAAAAAAATAAAGGAAGAACAGGGCGGTAAGTTTGACTTTGGTGATGGCAAACAGGATTTGGGGTTCAAAGTATTCAAACTCCGGGAATCCAACTTCAAAATCTGGCGCTCTAAAATAAAAACCGAAGCAGAGCTTATTGAACAGTTACAGCAACACCTTGAACCGCTGGATGAACACGCCAAAACCGAAGATGTTCTTTATGAACTGCTTCTCAAATCCGGTATCCCGTTGACGGCGAAGATTGAAGACAAAGGGGGTTATTGCCTGGCAAATGACGGCGAAATCGCCCTGATGCTTGAAAAAGTGGATGCGGAAATCATCAAGGCAGTCATGGCCGAAAAACCTAAGAAGGTCATCACTCTTGACCGCCTCTTCAAAAACAATGACCAGCTTAAAACCAACGCCGCCCTTCAGATGAAGGACGCGAAAATAGACTTCAGGACGGTGTGAGGAGAAAACGATTATGCAAGAAAAAGAATTGAAACTCATAATACAACCTAAAGTGATTGATAGTCTCGGAATAAAAATGTATCAAAAACCGGTTGATGTTATTGCAGAATTTATTGCCAATTCCTGGGATGCCGATTCTGAAATTGTAGAAATCACGTTAAATAATGATTCCATTATCTTAAAGGATAAAGGAATAGGCATGACTTATCGGCAATGCCAAGATTTTTTTCTGACAGTGGGGAGGGACAGAAGGGAGGAAACCGGCGAGGAGGTGACTGAAGAAAAGAAACGTCCTATTTTAGGGAGGAAAGGTATAGGCAAATTTTCAGGATTTGGAATTGCAAAAGTCATTGAAGTAAAAACGATTTCTAAAAAAAACGGGGAACTAACGTCTTTTCGGATGGATATTGAAAAAATCCTGGAATACGATGCATCGAAAAAGGAAGAAAAGCCGATAAAAGTTACGGAGTATAAAGATCCGTCGGATACCAATAAAGTAAATCATGGAACAACGGTTTCGCTGATCGATGTGGATGGCAAGTCAATTGATATTGGGAAATTCAAAGAAGATTTATCGAGACGATTCCTTTTGTCTCAAAGTTATGGCGATTTTAAAATAACCGTTAATGCCAAAGATTTGCCGGAAAGTTTTAGCGATGAAATGGAATTCGTTTTCCCAAGAGATTTTACCGATGAAGAAAAGGGAAAGATTCCAAATTTGCAAAAAAATGATGATAACGGTTGGGCTGTAGAGAAATTCAATAGTTATGAAATATTGTGGAGAATAGGTTTTTATGAGGAGCCTATAGAAACGGAAGAACTTAGAGGAATTTCAATTTTTGCAAGAGGCAAAATGGCACAAAAGCCTTTTTTCTTTGACTTAACAGGAGGGATTTCCGGTCAATACAGCATAGAGTATATGACAGGGCAAATCAAAATGGATTTTATTGATGAAGGGGGAAATGACTTAATAGCTACCGAGAGGCAGAGAATAAACCTTCAGACTGAACTTGGAAAAGGTATCAAAAAATGGGGTATTGAAAGAATCAAGTTGCTTTGTTCCCTTCGGAAAAAGAAACGGTCGGATGAAAGATTGCGGGAATTGGAAGATAAAATGGAAGGTTTTAAAGATAGGCTTGATGCATTACCCTCGACCGAAAGGAAAACGATAAAATCGGTGTTATTGAAGATTGCCTCTTTTGATAGGTTAGGCAAAAAAAGATATCACGAGTGGTGTAACGACATATTGACTTCATGGGAAACCGGAAGACTTAGGGAATTAATTGCCAAAATTTCAGAAGCAAAAGATTGGGATGAACAAAAATTACTTGATATGTTATCTGAGGCGGATATCCTTACAGCTTTAAATATTGCCGAATCCGTTAAAACCAAAATTCTCAGCATTGGCGAGCTTAAACAGAGAGTAATTTCCGGGCAACTTGAAAACAAAGTGCGTGATTACATATATGAACATCCATGGATTATTCATCCTAAGTGGGAGAGTTTTAAAAAAGAACGTAGTGTCGAAAACTTAATTAAAGACTTGGGTGTAAAACATTTGAATAATCCGGCTTTTGAAGGGCGTGTTGATTTAGCATTGACAGCTGGTTCGAGTTTACTTCTTGTTGAATTTATACGACCGAAACTTGAAATTGACCTCGACCACCTAGACAGAATTAACCACTATGTTATGAGCATAAGAAACAGTCTTGATAAAGAAACCGGCGGTGACATCAAATATTTGGAAAATGCCTATCTTATTGCCGATTCAAAAAAAGACAGCACACTGATACATGGAAGAATCAAACAGCTTGAAGACGAGGGGATATTGGTAATGACATGGAATACATTAATTGAAGAAGCACTTAAACAGTGGGGAGATCATCTTGAACTCTTAAAACAAAGAAATCCTGATGATAAAAGGATGCAAACTTTATGAAATCTTGTGGACACAAATTGTACGCAATCGACCTATTTTCCGGCTGTGGCGGTTTGTCCGAGGGCTTAAAACAAGCCGGATTTAAAGTTGTTGCCGGTATTGAAATAGACAAGAATGCGGCAAGAACTTATAAAATGAATCACCCTGAAACCGTGCTTTTTGAAGACGATATAAGAAAGCTGGACGCTGAAGAAATATTGAACCTGCTGAATAACAAACCTCTTCATCTGCTTGCCGGGTGTCCGCCTTGTCAGGGTTTTTCAGTGCTGAGAAAATTAAATCGCAAACAGGCCGTTTTTGACGAGAGAAACGGTCTTATTGAAGAGTATTATCGTTTTATTGAAGGGTTAAAGCCTTTAACAATAATGCTGGAAAATGTTCCCGGTTTGGTTGATTACTCATTGTTTAAAAGGATAATTAAAAAAATTAAAAAACTGGGCTATGAAATTGATTATAAAATTGTGAATATCGCCGAATACGGTGTGCCCCAAAGAAGAAAAAGATTGGTGCTTGTAGGCTCAAAATTGGGCAAAATTGAAATTGCACCGGGGATAGGAACAATCTTTACGGTTAGGGATGCCCTGGAAAAATTGAAACAAATCGATATCGAAAACGACAAATTGCACCGAATTTATACGAAACATACCGAGCGTGTACAAAAATTAATTTCATTTATACCTAAAAACGGCGGGAGTAGAAAAGATCTGCCTGATGAATTTAAATTAAAATGTCATCAAAGAGATAACGTAGGATTTAACGATATATACGGCAGATTAAGCTGGGGTACAGTATCTTCAACAATAACAGGCGGTTGTTTAAATCCCTCAAAAGGAAGATTTTTACATCCGGAAAAGGACAGATGCATTACGGCAAGAGAAGCCGCATTATTGCAGACATTCCCTGTTGATTATAAGTTTCCGATCGATATGCCAAGAGCCGAGCTTGCCCTTTTAATCGGCAACGCTCTTCCGCCAGAGTTCAGTCGTAGACAGGCGGAGAATATCTTTCTCCATATTGAGAAATGTTATGGCTGACATTTTTGATAAGAAAAAACGTTCGGAAATAATGAGCAAAATATCCGGTAAAAACACTAAACCGGAATTGATAATCAGAAAAGCGCTCTTTGCTGAAGGATATAGATATAGATTACACAGAAAAGATTTGCCTGGAAACCCGGATATGGTTTTCCCAAGCAGAAAGAAAGTGATTTTTATTAACGGATGCTTCTGGCATGGACATAATTGTAAAAAGGCGGCTTTGCCGGAAACCCATAGAGAATTTTGGAAGAAAAAAATTGATGGTAATGTGGAAAGAGACAAAAAGAATTTGGATGATTTGTTAAAGATGGGATGGAAAAGTTTTGTAATTTGGCAATGTGAAATAAAAAAAAGTACTCTCGAAAATAAAATAAATCAAATCAAGGTATTTCTTGAAAATGATTAGGATTTTTACAAATCAGTATTTTAAGAAAAGGAAGAGGCAGAATGCCTACTGTTTATGCTTTGCCGGATTTACTCAATATTGCGGAAGGGAAAAAGGTTCTATAATTTTGGGTAAAGAAGAACACACTCAAGTTGACTTGCGTAAGCTGTTTCAGGAAGTGCTTTACGCAAATAGCGTTTCGATTGTCAGGCTTTACACAAAATTGGAAAAAAGGGGTAATTCCCATTGAAACTCCATTTCGACCCCAACCAGCAATTCCAAATTGACGCGATCAATTCCATTGTCGGCATTTTCGAGGGCCAGCCCTTGAACTATGGGGACTTCGGTTTTACTATTGACTATGAGAACTATATGTTTCAGGAAGGCGGTGTCGGCAACCGCTTGACCGTCAGCGAGGAGCAGATTCTTAAAAATGTGCAGTCGGTTCAGAACAAAAACGAACTGCCCGTTTCGGAAACGCTTGACGGCATGCACTTTTCCGTGGAGATGGAAACAGGCACCGGCAAGACCTATGTGTACCTCAGAACGATTTATGAACTGAACAGAAACTATGGCTTCAGAAAATTCGTAATTGTTGTGCCCTCCATTGCCATCCGCGAGGGAGCTATAAAAAACCTTGAAATCACCTTTGACCATTTCCAGAACCTCTACGACAAAATCCCGGTAAACTTCGAGGTGTATGATTCCAGGCGAGTTTCCAATCTAAGGAATTTTGCCGTCAGCAACACCATTCAGATTCTTGTCATCAATATTGATTCCTTTGCCAAAGACGAAAACATCATAAACAAGCCGAATGACAAACTGACCGGCAAAAGACCGATAGAGTTTATTCAGGCGACCGGTCCGATCGTAATTGTGGATGAACCGCAGAACATGGAAACGGACATCAGAAAAAAAGCAATTGATAACCTGAACCCGCTCTGCACCTTGCGCTATTCCGCCACCCATATCAGCCATTACAATATGGTCTACAGCCTTGA